>NZ_FYEC01000039.1:0-43008 GCF_900187635.1 Pseudomonas sp. Irchel 3H3
CATGGCGCGGGGCGGCTAACCCGGCGTCCTGCCGGGTTACCCACGGCTTCAAGCCTGCGTTCGGCCAGCGTGGTTAACGGGGCGCCCAGGATCAAAAGCCAGAGCCAGAGCCAGAGCCAGAGCCAGAGCCAGAGCCAGAGCCAGATCAAAAGATGGCTGACTTCGTCAGCGTCTTGGGAAGTAGAAGCCACACCGCGCATGCCCTAGCGATCAGGTCGGCTTTCAGGCCGCCTCGCTTTGTTTTTGATCCTGGGCGCCCCGTTAACCACGCTGGCCGGAATCCGATATTGATTTGGGGGGTAAACCGGCAGGACGCCGGTTTAGCCGCACTGGGCCAGGGAGGGCCCATTGCGGCGGCCCCCCAAATCAATGTCGGAGTACGGGCATGCCGAGCCTAAGCGAGGCACCGAGTGGTGGGGTAAAAGCGTTTTGCTTACTTTTGCGCTGTTCAAAAGTGAGCCGCCGTCAGGCGGAACCATAGGAGGCCGTTACCGAAGAAATGGATATGTACTTTGCTGCGTGTCAGCTGTTGGAGCGCAACGCCGAGCCCAGTTCGACCTTGCTCTTGACCCCCAACTGCACGTAGCAATTGCGCAGGTAGGTGCGCACGGTGGCGGGGCTCAGGGCGAGGATCCTGGCGATTTCCTTGTACGAGTGACCCGCGGCAAACAGCATGGCCGCCGTGCGTTCGCGGGGGGCCAGGACCACCCCGCGCGGTGGCGCTTCGAGGGACAGGATCACATGCTCGGCATTCGGGCTCAGGGTCAGGGCGCAGCGGCCCAGGCGCATCACGCAGGGGACCTTGGCCAGTTGGGCGATGACCTGGGGCGGCAGGATCGAGCCGTTCCACCCCGGCACTTCGCGGCCAATCGCAGCGCATAACTGCGCGCCCACATACAGCAGGCTGCCGTCCATGCGCGCTACGCCAAAATCGCTGGCGCCATTGCCGGTGTCGAGGCGGATCATGTCCTGCACCTGGAATCGCCACAGCTGCAACAAGTGATCACAGAAGGCCTGGAACAACCCGGCCTCGCACTCATTGAAAGTCGCGTCGTCGACGCCCCGGTACAGGCAGACAAAAAAGTACAGGCCGCTTTCAGGCAATTCGAAAGTGATGCTCATCAGGTGATAGAGATCATGCCGGCGGGCGAAGTCGTTCACTTCCTCGCTGGGGTCGGTGAACTCGCTGTCGCGCATCACCTGCCCCAGGCGGGTAAAGGTGTCATTGGCGAAGCAGTCCAGTTCCGCCACCTGGCTCCACTCCTCGACAAAGGACTCCGGCAGGTCGATACGCCCGTGCATCCAGCTTTGCGGCGGCGCGCTGGCGTGGGAGGCCGACATCTCACCCCACCAACCCGAGGCAAACGGCACCAATTGGCGAAAGGCCTGCAAGCCTTCGGCAATGAAGTGCGAACCGCCCCGCTCCCGCGCAACCCGCGCCAGCTGGAGCAGGCAACCATTAAATGCCTCGAGCGTGGCCATCGACATCTGTGCAGCGCACAACTCACCCGCAACCATCACGACAACCCCGACTACTGAACAAGCCTGACGTACCTGAGCGCTGGACCATGCCACAGGCGACGCAACAGCGTCCAGCCGGCAAACCGGGTCATTGGCGCACTGAGTAAAAAGGCGTTGTGTTCCCTCGATAACGAATGTTATGTTCATAACACGGTCACAATAAATGACACATATATAACAATCCCGTACCTGGCGCGCCCCTATGTCCATGGAAAAGAACAGTTTTCTGCAGTTGCTGGAACACAAGTTCTCCAGCCTGACCCCGACCGGCAAGCGCATCGCCAGTTACCTGCTCGGCAACCCCGAGCAATTGCCCTTCGAGTCGGCCGACAGCATCGCCCAGCAGACCTCCACCACCGGGATTTCCGTGGGGCGGTTCTTGCGCTCCCTGGGCTACCAGAATATCGATGAGGTCAAACAGAGCCTGCGCGGCGAGGCGCCCACTTCCTGGCTGATCACCGACCGGATTGCCGCCTTCCGTGCCGAAACCAACGCCGACGACGCCCTGGAGCGCTCCCAACATCGCGAGATCGAAGCGATCCAGATGGTCTACGCCCTGGCGCGCAGCGAGACCTTTGCCCAGATCGTGCAGCGCATCTACGAAGCCGATGCGGTGTTCATTCTCGGAATCCAGTCCACACGCGGGATCCTCACGGCCTTCCACAGTCACCTGGAATACATTCGCCCCAAGGTCTACTACGTCGATGGCCTGTCGGGCATCTATGCCGAAACCCTGAACTCCGGCTTCGCCAACCCGTACGCCATCATTGCCGACTTTCGCGCGTACTCCAGCGTGACCCAGACCTTCTGCGACGCGGCGATCGACAACGACCTGCCGCTGGCGCTGATCACCGACCTGCAATGCCCCTGGGCCCGTGACTATCCCCTTGACCTGTTGCAGCTGAAAACCGATGTCGGGCAGTTCTGGGACTCCCCGGCGCCCCTGGCGTGCCTGTTGAACCTGGTGGTTTCGGCCGTCGCGGAGAAATACGGCGAGCGCCTCGATGAACGCCTGGCCAGGAACCGTCAATTGCAAAAAGCCTTCGGCCAGTTCGAAGGCTGATCCCCCCGCCCCACTGAATCCCAACTGGAGTGTTTGCGTGAGCCACAGCCCCCTTGTAGAAATTGACGCCCAGCGTTATCAGGTGCAAATCGATCTGATCTACGCCAGTGCCGACAACCTGGCTGGAAAAGTGATCTACCCGACGGCGCGCTGCCTGTTGCACGCCGCAGCCGCCGAGTGCCTGGACAAGGCCAGCCAACTGGCGCGCCTGGCCGGCTACACCCTGCGCATCTATGACGCCTACCGCCCGCCGTATGCCCAGTACCTGTTATGGGAAGCCTTGCCCAACAACGACTACGTGCGTGATCCGCACCTGGGCTCGCACCACAGCCGCGGCGTGGCCGTCGACCTGACCCTGGTGGACAGCGATGGCACGCCGCTGGACATGGGCACGGCCTTCGACGCGATGGAAGAAAAGTCCCATCAGTTTTATCCCGACCTGCCAGCGAGCGTGCAGCGCAATCGCCTGCTGCTGCTGGGGATCATGCTCGGCGCCGGCTTCCAGGCCATCGCCACCGAGTGGTGGCATTTCGAACTGCCGAATGCCGACGACTACCCCCTGCTGGAGGAATGAACCGCCCCCGGCCAAGACGTACCGAAGAAACCGCAGAGTTTCTGCCGCGACCTACAACAACAAAACGCTCCACCCTGCTTCACCTGCTACTGCCCGGTTATAGATTTTATAAAAACAAACCTGACGTACTTCCATACATCGAATGATCAAGGAAACCGGCATGACCCTAATCACCACCGTGACCCGCAAACCTTTCCCCGGCGTCGGCAAACTGCTGCTGAGCGTCCTGTGCAGCGCGCTGAGCCTCGGCGCCTGGCAAGCCGCCAGCGCTGCCGTCGCCCAGGACACACTGGTCATCGGCAAACCCGCCGACCCGCAGACCCTCGACCCGGCCGTGACCTTCGACAACAATGACTGGACCATCACCTACCCGTCCTACCAGCGCCTGGTGGGCTACAAGATCGAGGGTGACAAGAGCAGCACCGAAGTCCAGGGCGACCTGGCTGAAAGCTGGACCGTTTCCCCGGACAACCTGGTCTGGGAATTCAAGATCAAGCCCGGCAACAAGTTCGATGACGGCGCCAGTGTGGACGCCGCCGCCGTGAAGTTTTCCTTCGACCGCCTGATGACCCTCAAGCAAGGGCCGTCCGGTGCGTTCCCGGAAGACATGGTGGTCGCCGTGATCGACCCACAGACTATTCGTTTCACGCTCAAGACGCCGTTCGCCCCGTTCCTGTTCACCCTGGCCCACAACGGCGCTTCGATCGTCAACCCGGCCGTGGCCAGCAAAGGCGCGGAAACCAACGCCTGGCTGTCCAGCCACACCGCAGGTTCCGGCCCGTACCGCCTGAGCAACTGGCAGAAAGGCCAGTCGCTGACCATGGAGCCCAACCCGCACTTTGCCGGGCCCAAACCTGCGCTGAAAACCGTGGTGCTGAAGATCATCGCCGAGCCGTCGGTGCGCCGCCTGCAACTGGAACGCGGTGACCTGGACATCATCGAGGACATGCCCGAAGACCAGTTGGGCGCTCTCGCCAGCAAGCCGGGCGTGGTGGTCAAGGAGTTCCCGTCGCTGCGGGTCACCTACCTGTACCTGAACAACAAGAAAGGCCCGCTGACCAGCGTCGACGCTCGCCGGGCGATTACCGAAGCAGTGGACTACAACGGCATCGTCAAGGGCATTCTCAAGGACAAGGCCAAGCTGCTGAACGGGCCGATCCCGGATGGCATGTGGGCCTACGACAGCTCCCTGCCCGAGATGAAGCAAGACATGGCAGCCGCCAAGGAGAGCCTGGCCAAGGCACCGCAGAAGATCACCAACCTGAGCTACATGTACTCGGACAAGGACGCCAACTGGGAGCCGATCGGCCTGACCCTGCAAGCGGCCCTGGCGCCGTTGGGCATCAACCTCAAGCTGGAAAAAACCGCCAACGCCACCCTGCGTGAACGCGTTGGCCAGGCCGACTACGACATCGCCGTGGGCACCTGGAGCCCGGACTTCGCCGACCCCTACATGTTCATGAACTTCTGGTTCGACTCCAAGATGCAGGGCCTGCAAGGCAACCGTTCGTTCTACAGCAACCCCCAGGTCGACACCCTGATCCGCGAGGCCGCCACCACCAGCGACACGGCCAAGCGCGTCGAGCTGTACCAGAACGCGCAAAAAATGGTGCTCAAGGACAGCGTCTACGCCTACCTCTATCAGAAGAGCTACACCCTGCCGATGCGTGATTCGGTCAAGGGCTACGTGTTCAACCCGATGCTGGAACAGGTGTTCAACCTTGGCAGCATGAGCAAGTAAACCCGCTCCCTCGCGCCAGCCAGCAATGGCTGGCGCGGCTGTTGAATTTTGTCGTTGCTGTGACTGAGGTGCCAAATGGCCTTCCTGACTCTGTTGCGCAAGCGCCTGTTCGGCCTGGTGTTGGTCGTGTTCGGCGTTTCGCTGATTACCTTTGCAATTTCCCACTTGATCCCCGGGGATCCCGCCCGGTTGATCGCCGGCGACCGGGCCAGCGATGCGCTGGTGGCGGGCATTCGTCACCAGTTGGGGCTGGACCTGCCGCTGTACCAACAATACGGCCGCTACCTGATGGACCTGTTGCACGGCGACCTCGGGACATCGATCCGCACCAACCGTCCAGTGCTGGAAGACTTGCAGGCATTCTTCCCTGCCACGCTAGAGCTGGCCCTGGTGGCGCTGTTCCTGGCGATCCTGGTGGGCGTGCCCCTGGGCGTGCTGTCGGCGGTCTATCACAACCGGGCGATCGACCAGATCGCGCGGACCCTGGCGGTCACTGGCATTTCCACACCGGCCTTCTGGCTGGGCCTGGGGGCCATAGTGCTGTTCTACGGCCACCTGGGCTGGTTGCCCGGCGGCGGCCGCTTGTCCGAAGGCGTGGCACCGCCGCCGACCTTCACCGGGTTCTACCTGATCGACGCCCTGCTGGCCGGTGACGGCGGGCTGTTTCTCGACGCCCTGGAACACCTGATCCTGCCGGCCGCGACCCTGGGCTTCGTGACCCTGGGCGTGGTCGCCCGGCAGATCCGCTCGGCGATGCTCGACCAACTCGGCGAAGACTACATTCGCACAGCCCGGGCTTATGGCCTGTCACGCTGGACAGTGATCCTGCGCCATGCGCTGCCCAATGCGCTGATCCCTTCGGTGACGGTGCTGGGGCTGACCCTGGGCGACTTGCTGTATGGCGCGGTGCTGACCGAAACCGTGTTCGCCTGGCCCGGCATGGGGGCCTATGTGGTCAAGTCGATCCAGTCCCTGGACTTCCCGGCAGTGATGGGCTTCGCGATCCTGGTGTCGTTTATCTATGTACTGCTGAACATGGCCATCGATCTTCTGTACCGCGTGATCGATCCACGCATTGGCGAGGTGAATTGAAATGTCCCTGACCCTGACGGCCGCGCGTGGTCCGCGCTGGCGCGAAAAACTCGCCTACCTGGCCTACCAGATCCGCCGCAGCCCGCTGACCATGGCCGGCCTGGCAATCACCCTGATTGTCCTGCTATGCATGATCTTTGCGCCCTGGCTGGCCAGCCATGATCCCAACGCCCTGAACCTCGCCGAGCGCCTGGCACCGCCGTCGGCAGAGCACTGGTTCGGTACCGACGAAGTCGGCCGCGACCTGTTCAGCCGAGTCCTGTACGGCAGCCAGCAATCGGTGGGCGTCGGCCTGTTCGTGGCCTTTGCCTCGTGCTTGATTGGCGGCTTGCTGGGCTGTTTTTCCGGAGTGATCGGCGGGCGCTTCGATGCCCTGACCATGCGCCTGATGGACATCATGCTGTCGGTGCCGTCGCTGGTGCTGATCATGGCCCTGGCCGCCGCGCTGGGCGCCAGCCTGTTCAATGCCATGTTGGCAATTACCCTGGTACGGATTCCGTCCTATGTGCGCCTGGCCCGCGGCCAGGCCCTGAGCATCCGCCAGATGGGCTACGTCAAGGCTGCCGAAACCTTCGGCGCAGGGCGTTGGCACATGGTGCACTGGCACGTCGCACGCAATGCCATGCCCCCTTTGCTGGTGCAGTTGAGCCTGGATATCGGCAGCGCGATCCTCATGGCATCGGCCCTGGGCTTCATCGGCCTGGGCGCACAACAACCCACCGCCGAATGGGGCGCCATGGTCGCCACCGGGCGCAACTACATCCTGGACAACTGGTGGTACTCGACCTTCCCGGGGCTGGCGATCCTGATCACCGCCACCGGTTTCAATTTGCTGGGCGATGGCGTGCGCGATCTGCTCGACCCACGGCAACAGGGGAAATGACCATGCACACTGCTACGCCTGTATTGGCCATCGAAAACCTGAGCCTGGAATTCCCGGCCTACAAGAACAACGTCAAGGCGTTGAACGGCGTCTCGCTGCACGTCAATCCGGGGGAAATAGTCGGCGTGGTCGGCGAGTCCGGCTCGGGCAAGTCGGTGACCGCAATGCTCAGCATGCGCCTGCTGCCCGAGCGCAGTTATCGCGTGACCGGTGGCAGCCTGCACATGCTCAACCGCGACATGCTCGCTGCCCCGGAAAAGGACTTGCTGCAGATTCGCGGTCGCGATGCGGCGATGATTTTCCAGGAGCCGATGACCGCGCTCAACCCGACCCGGCGCATCGGCCGGCAGATGCTCGACGTGATCATCCACCACCAGAAGATCAGTGCCGCCGAGGCGCGCACCAAGGCCATTGCCTTGCTGCGCGACATGCACATCGCCAGCCCTGAACAAGTGCTGGAAAGCTATCCCTTCGAGCTGTCCGGCGGCATGCGCCAACGGGTGATGATCGCCCTGGCGTTTTCCTGTGAACCACAACTGCTGATCGCCGACGAGCCGACCACTGCCCTCGACGTCACGGTGCAACGCCAGGTGCTGTTGCTGCTGCGCGAGAAGGCCCGGCAAAAAGGCACGGCGATCTTGCTGATCACCCACGACATGGCGCTGGTCTCGCAGTTCTGCGACCGGGTCTACGTGATGTACACCGGCGCCGTGGTCGAGCAAGGCAGCACCGCCGAAGTCATGGGCAACCCCCAACACCCTTACACCCAGGGGTTGCTCAGCGGCCTGCCGGAAATGGTCGAGCCGGGTCAGCCGCTGATGACCATTCCCGGGCAAGTGCCCAACCTGGCCTCCCTGCCCGTGGGCTGCACTTTCGAAGAACGCTGCCCGCACAGCATGCCAGTGTGTGGCAAGCGTCCGGTCCTGACCCCCATCCAGGGTAATGAGCAACGCCAAAGCGCGTGCTGGTTGCCGCTCAAGGAGTTTGCGTGATGAACAGTGCGCTGATTCACCCCGTTAGCGAATCCGCTGCCGAGATCCTGCGGCTCACGGACGTGCGTGTGCGCTTCCCGGTGAGCAACGACTGGCTGGGGCGACCACGGGGTTACGCCCACGCCCTCAACGGCATTGACCTGCAGGTGCGGGCCGGGGAAACCCTGGGTATCGTCGGCGAGTCCGGCTGCGGCAAAAGCACTTTGGCCCAGTTGCTGATGGGCCTGCTCGCGCCCAGCAGCGGTGAGCTGAACTGGGCCGCTGGCAGCAAGGGACCGGGCAGCAGCAACGTGCAGATCGTGTTCCAGGATCCGCAATCGTCCCTTGATCCGCGCCTGCCGATCTGGAGGATCATCACCGAACCGCTGTACGCCCGCGGCCACCGCAACCGCAGCGAAATGCGCGAGATCGCGGCCAAGGTTGCGGCGCAGGTGGGGATCCGCCCGGAGTACCTGGACCGGTTTGCCCACCAGTTTTCCGGTGGCCAGCGGCAACGGATCGCCATCGCCAGGGCCCTGTCCTCGGACCCGGACATCATCGTCCTCGACGAGCCGACCTCGGCCCTGGATATCTCGGTGCAGGCGCAGATCCTCAACCTGCTGGCCGAATTGCAACGGGCCCGCAACCTGACGTACATATTAATTTCGCACAACGTCTCGGTGGTGCGACACATGGCCGACCGTGTGGCGGTGATGTACCTGGGACAGATTGTCGAACTGGGCAGCGCCGCCCAGGTCCTCGAAGAACCGCGCCATCCCTACACCCGCCTGCTGTTCGAAGCAGTACCGCGCCTGGGGGTTGCCCTGCATGCCGAACAGGTCGCCGCGCCAACCGAGCTCCCCGGTAACCGGCAACTGCCCACAGGCTGTTTTTTCCGTGAGCGCTGCAGCTTCAGCACCCACGGTTGTGAACAACCACAGGTGATGCGTGGGGATGAGCAGCAGCGAGTCAGGTGTCACGTCCAGCTGTGATCGGGCTGGGCCAGCCGGGGAGCCACTCCCCGGCTGCTACGGCTGGGTTGCGGGTCAGCTAAGGCTCATCGTCCTTCTTGCCCGACAACGGCGAGCGGTACTCGTGGCGCTCCTCGGCGTCGGGCGCCTCCATGTTGCTGCCCGGCATGAACACGTTAGTCAGCAGTTCCCGGGCATCGACTTCCATGACCCCGGGCACGCCCCGGGCCAGTTCAATGGCCTGTTCACACTGGCGATGGGTCAGCACCCTGCCGCTCAAGGCCACTGTGCCGGCATGAGTCTTGACGTGGACATTCAGGCTCAACGTCTTATCGGCGAAGGCCAGGGCGGATTTCACCCGGGTGGTGGTCCACGTGTCGTGAACGGCCATGCCCAGGTCGTGGGACAAATGCTGCAAGGAATGATTTTTCATGGCAGAACCCTCTGTTGTGAGCCGTCGTATGGCCAGCGGGTTCGCCGGGCAATACGCGCCACAACACAGGTTAATTATAGTGCCTGGCGCGCGGTGCCGATTGGCCACGCAAGAAGGCCGCCAGGAAGGCGGCCCATGGGATCTGCCGGGGTGGATATTACTGCGCCATGGCGTCTTTTTTCATGGCGTCCTTGGACATCGAGCCCTTGCTCATGCCGTCTTTGCTCATCGCATCCTTGGACATCGAGTCCTTGCTCATGGCGTCTTTGCTCATCGCATCCTTGGACATCGAGTCCTTGCTCATGGCGTCTTTGCTCATCGCATCTTTGGACATCGAGTCCTTGCTCATGGCGTCTTTGCTCATCGCATCTTTGGACATGGTGTCAGCGGCATACACGCTGGCGGCGCCTAGTGCCAGGCACATGGACAGGACTGCAGTGGTGATCTTGTTCATGGTGTAACTCCTTGAAGCTCAGGTTGCGAATCGACGCAGCGAGTGCCGCGCCGTAGAAATTCTCGGCGCCCATCAGCTACCACCGAACCAGTTGTAGCCCTGGTCTTCCCAGTAGCCACCGCTGTAGGTATTGCTGACGAATATCGCCTGGATGTGTTTGGGGTTCTTGTAGCCCAGCTTGGTCGGCATGCGCAGCTTCATCGGAAAGCCATAGCGGCGCGGCAGTACTTCGCCGTCATAGGTCAGGGCCAGCAAGGTTTGCGTATGCAGGGCGGTGGCCATGTCGATACTGGTGTAGTAGTCGTCGGCGCATTTGAAGCCGACATACTTGGCGTCGGTGTCGGCACCGATCCGCTTGAGGAAATCGCTGAAGCGCACCCCGCCCCAACGGCCAATTGCACTCCAGCCTTCCACGCAGATATGCCGGGTGATCTGCTCGGTCTGCGCCATGGCGCGTAATTCATCGAGGCGCCAACTGCGCCGGTCCGCCACCAGGCCGGTGACTTCCAGGCGATACTCGGCTTCTTCGACCACCGGCACCTGGTCGATGCCGTAGAAGGCATTGAAGGGGAACGGCCGGGTAATCATCGATTGCGGATAAGTCGGCGCCAGTGCGTTGGGGTCGAACAGCCAGCCCTGCACCCGATCATTGAACCGCGACATCGCTGACAGCGCGGTTTCGACACTGTCGTTGTCGGTCAGGCTGCAACCGGACAACATCGCCACACCCCCCAGGGTCAGGCCCCTGAGCAGGAACGAGCGACGCGAGCGGTCCTCGACTTGCAGCTGTGGCGCGAGGATTTTCCTGGCATCGGTCAGAATGGAGGACTCATCCAGTTGTGGACCTTGCGTGTGCTTGTTCATGTGCGCTCCTTGCGGCCGACGATCATCGCCCAGAGTGTTTTAGGCACCACGGCGACCATCAGCAGATGGACCGCAACGAACCCCACCATCAGCGCCATCGCCACGAAATGCACATGCCGGGCAGCTTCATAGCCCCCCAGCAGCTCGCGCAACGTGGCAAATTGCACCGACTTCCAGAGCACCAGGCCGGAGACCACCAGCACCGCGATGTCGAGCATCACGAACAGGTAGGCCAGCCGTTGCACCTGGTTGTAGCGGCTCAGGTCGGCATGCCCCAGGCGACCCCTCAACGCGGCCCACAGGTCTTGCGCCACGCCCTTGGCCGACAAGGGGAAAAACTGCCGTGACAGGCGACCACTGGCAAGGTTGATCAGCAGGTAGGCAATGCCGTTGAACAACAGCAGCCACATCGCCGCAAAATGCCACTGCAAGGCGCCGCCCAGCCAGCCACCGAGGGTGATCACCAGGGGGAAACTGAAGTCGTACAGAGGGGAGGCGTTATAGATGCGCCAGCCGCTGGTCACCATGATCAGCACGGCCAGGGCATTGAGCCAATGGGTCAGCCGCAGCCAGCGCGGATGGCTGGCATACGGATGCTCGACAGGAGCGCGGATAGGGGTGGGCAGCACTGACATGATCAGTTCCTGACGTTGGATTTGTCAGGGAGTATGCCGACCAATAGATCGCTAAATCCTCACGGAAAGTTCAACTTAATGTGATAACTGCAAAGCGGGTTCCCGAGGTTTCGCCTACTGGACGAAGACCCCGGGATGGGCCGCAGCCTCAGGTGTGATGAATATCCCGGTCCTTGGTTTCCGGCATGAAGAAGATGCCCAGGACGGCCGTCATCACCGCGATGACGATGGGGTACCAGAGCCCGTAGTAGATATCCCCCGTGGCCGCCACCATAGCGAACGCGACCGTCGGCAGGAATCCTCCGAACCAGCCATTGCCGATGTGGTACGGCAGCGACATCGAGGTGTAGCGGATGCGCGCCGGGAACAACTCCACCAGCCAGGCGGCGATGGGCCCGTAGACCATGGTCACATAGATCACCAGGATGGTCAGGAGCAGCAGCACCATTGGGTAGTTGGTCTTCGCCGGGTCGGCCTTCTCGGGATATCCGGCGTCCTTGAGGCCGCTGCCGAGGGAGGCGACGAACGCATCGTTGCGCGTCTTGAAGTCGGCGGCCGGCATGCCGGTGCCCTCGAAACTGGGGATCACCTGGTCGCCGATACGCACCTGGGCCACGGCGCCAGGCTCGGCCTTCTCGTTCTTGTAGGGGATCGCCCGCTTCGCCAGCACGGTCTTGGCCAGGTCGCAGGAGCTGGTGAATTTGGCCTTGCCCACCGGGTCGAACTGGAACGAACACTGCGCGGGATCGGCGACCACCGTGACCGGGTTTTTCTCCTGGGCGATGAATACGTCGGGGTTACCGTACTGGGTCAGCGCATGGAAGATCGGGAAGTAGGTCAGCGCCGCCAGGATGCAGCCGGCCATGATGATGCCCTTGCGGCCGATGCGATCGGAGAGGCTGCCGAAGATCACAAAAAACGGCGTGCCGATCAGCAGGGAACCGGCAATCAGCAGGTTGGCGGTCTGCGGGTCGATCTTCAGCGTCTGCAACAGGAAGAACAACGCATAGAACTGCCCGGTGTACCAGACCACAGCCTGGCCAGCGGTGCCGCCGAGCAACGCCATGATCACAATCTTGAGGTTATCCCAGCGGGCAAAAGACTCGGTCAGCGGCGCCTTGGAAGCTTTGCCTTCAGCTTTCATCTTGAGGAACACCGGCGACTCGCTGAGCTGCAGGCGGATATACACCGAGATGACCAGCAGCAGGATCGACAGCAGGAACGGAATCCGCCAGCCCCAGGCCTCGAATGCCTCGGTGCCCAGGATGGTGCGACAAGCGAGGATCACCAGCAGCGAGAGGAACAGCCCGAGGGTCGCGGTGGTCTGGATCCAGGAAGTGAAAAAACCGCGCTTGCCCTTGGGTGCATGCTCGGCGACGTAGGTCGCCGCCCCCCCGTATTCACCGCCCAGGGCCAGGCCTTGCAAGAGCCGCAGGGTAATCAGGATGATCGGCGCCGCCACGCCGATGGTTGCGTAGCCCGGCAGGAATCCCACCACGGCGGTGGAGACCCCCATGATCACGATGGTGATGAGAAAGGTGTGCTTGCGTCCGATCATGTCGCCCAGGCGACCAAACACAATGGCGCCGAAAGGCCGGACCGCGAAGCCCGCGGCGAAGGCCAGTAGCGCGAAGATGAACGAGGTGGTCTCGTTGACCCCGGCAAAGAAATGCTTGGCGATGATCGCGGCGAGGGAACCGTACAGATAGAAGTCGTACCACTCGAATACCGTCCCCAGGGACGAGGCGAAAATGACCTTGCGCTCCTCCTTGGTGATTCCGTGATGAGGCGCGCTGCCCGTGGAGGTGCTGTCGATTGCCGGCATGGGTGTTCTCCGTCCAGTAGTTGTCATAGGCCGGAGTGCCTCTCTGTCCATGCCGCTTGGCGGGGATCCAGGCTGATGGCCTCCCTGAAGCATAATCGGCTTGCGCCAGATATCCACTCGCCTGCATTCACAAGCCTCCTGAGTGCCTATCACCCTGCTCTATCGTCGATGACTTTCAATTGGCCCTGGCGCAGGGTGAAGTTTCACCCGGAGGGATTCGACATGCTCAACACACTCAAACAGATCAACTCAAGTTCGGCTTTCAACCGCTGGGCCGGCCTGCAAGTCACCCGTGCCGACAGCGGCGAGGTGGAACTAAGCATGGCCTTTCGCGAGGCCGACATGGCGCAATATGCCGGCTTCCTGCACGCCGGGATGATCGCCGCCCTGCTCGATACCGTCTGCGGTTTTGCCGCCGGGACGGTGGCCGGCAACGTGCTGGCCTCGCACTTCTCGGTGAACTGTCTGGCACCGGCGGTGGGTGAGGTTTTCATCGCCAAGGGCAAGGTGATCAAGGCCGGCAAGAAGCAGGTATTCGCCCGCGCCGAACTGTTTGCCCAGAACGGCGAACAGTTGAAACTGGTCGCCACCGGGGATGCGATCCTGGTGCCGGTTGAAGCGGGCTAAGGACTGGCCGGACCGCTGCACAGTCTTTGACAGTTTCCCGACAAAGCTGTCAAAGATTGCCTGAGTTCGCGCGCCTAGCATGGCGGCATCCTAATTTCCCCTGGGTGCCCCATGTCTTCCCTGAACAACCGCAAGTGCTTGTGCCTCGTCTTCACCTCCTTCGGCCTGCTGATTGGCGCCGAGCCGTTGCCTGCCGATGACTGGCACGCCAGTGTGCACACCGGCATCGCCAACCTGCCCCGCTACAGCGGCAGCGACGAGCGGGTCAGTGCACCGCTGCTGGGTGTGCAGATCACCAGCCCTCATGGGTTCTTCCTGGACAGCGACAAGGGTTTGGGCTGGGCCTTTGACGAGGACGACTTTGGCCTGAGCCTGTATGTCGGCGCCAGTGATGCGCGCAAGGACCGCAAATCGCAGTTCCACGGCAGCGACGCGCTCAATGGCATGGGTTCGATCCAATCGCGCCCGGTGTTCGGCCTTGAGGCCACCTACCCCTTGGGCGAAGCCATCCTTGGCGCGACCTTCGAACACGCGCTGGAAAAGGACGACGAGCATGACACCGGCTCGGCCTACAACCACCTGAAGTTGAGCATCAGCGCCCCGCTGTACAAGGGTGCCTACGGCGAGTTGCTGGGCAGTCTCAACAGTCAGTTCGGTGACAGCAACTATGTGCGCACCTGGTATGGGGTCAGCACCAAACAGGCTTCGCGCAGCCAATTTCGCGCCCACGACACCCACGCTGGGCTGGTCAGTCGCGGCGCGGACCTCAGTTGGTCCCTGCCGATCGATGAGCAATGGAGCGTGTCCACGGTGCTGGCGCTGCAGTACCTCAACGGCGATGCCGCCGACAGCCCACTGGTCGAGCGACGCTGGCAGACGACTGTGGCTGGGCAGGTGGTGTACACCTTTTGAGGGGCACAGTCATTGTGGCAGCTGGCTTGCTCGCGATGAGCTGGAGAGCGCCGCGGGTATCCTGAATGCACGTGTAATCGTTGACGACCATCGCGAGCAAGCTCGCTCCTACAAGGGCTGCTGTCGCTCACAGTTTTGTGTTGTGGCAGCTGGTTTGTCAGTGAAGAATCGCAACCCGAGATACGCCAGAGATCCTGTGGGAGCGAGCCTGCTCGCGATGATCTGGAGAGCGCTGCGGGTATCCTGAATGCACGTGTAATCGTTGACGACCATCGCGAGCAAGCTCGCTCCCACAGGGTTTGCTGTCGCTCACAGTTTTGTGTTCTGAACACCGTCATTGTGGGGTTTGCTGGTTAATCCAGGTGCGCCCAGGTCATGCGAAACGACGCGCCGCCCCACGGCGAGTCCGTCACGTGCACGTGCCCGCCATGGGATTGCGACACTCGCCGCACCAGTGCCAGCCCCAGGCCGAAGCCTCCTGTGCGGCGGTCGCGGCTGGCGTCCAGGCGCGAGAACGGTTCGAAGATCTTCTCCCGCCCTTCCACCGGCACGCCGGGGCCATCGTCATTGACCCGCACTTCATAGTGATCGCCGTTACGCACCAACGACACCTCCACCCGCTGCTCGGCATACCGAATGGCGTTGCGCAGCAGGTTGATCACCGCCCGGGCCATGAAGCGCGGCTCCAGGCGCACTTGCGCTAGCTGGCACTCGACGATCAGCAACTGCACCCCGGCCGCTTCGGCCTCCAGCGCTACACTGCCGACCACGCTGTCGAGCCAGTTGTTGGCCTGGATGTTTTCCCGGCTGATGACCGTCGCGCCGCGCTCCAGGCTGGCGTAGGTCAACAGCTCGGAGACCATCTCCTCCAGCTCGCCGAGGTCGGCATACATGTCGGCGATCAGCGCCTTGTTGGCACTCGGATCAGCCTGCTGCCTGAGCTGGTCCAGTTCGAACGACAGTCGCGCAATCGGCGTGCGCAGTTCATGGGACACCGCGTTGGTCAGCTCGCGCTGGTTGGCGATCAGGCCTTCGATGCGCGCCGCCATCTGGTTGAAGTGTTCGGCCAGGTCACGAATGTTCGAGCGCTTGGACAACTGGATCCGCGCCGTCAGGTCATTGTCGCCAAAGCGCTCGGCGGCCAGACGCAGTTTTTCCAGGTCACGCCAGTGCGGGCGGACCCAGAAGAACAGCACGATGCCCAGCAACACCCCGAGCATGCTGTAGGCCAGAAGCATGTAGATAGTCGTGTGGCTGGGCTCCTCCGGCAGCTTGATGCTCAGCAGTTGCTCGCCGTCGTCGATGCGCGAGATGAACTGGGTGTATGTGTCGCGGACCACCATCAGGTTATCCGCCAGCTCAGCCCGCTCGGTGTCGCTCAGCGCCAACTCGGCCGGCTCGACCAACTGCAGGCGCAGGCCGTAATGGGGTCGCAGTTTTTCCAGTTGCGCCTGGCGGCCCGGCCCATCCAGCTCACGCAGTTGCTCCACCAGAGAATAGGCAGGCCCGCGCACCGCCTCGCGGTTATAGGTTTTCAGGTCACCGTCGAGGACCGCGGTAAAGGTCCGGTCCACCACCTCGATGGCCGCCACCAGACCAATCGCCAGCACCAGGAACAGGCCAAAGAACAGACGCAGCATCTAGAGCTCCCAGGCAAACGGATTGAACAGGTAGCCCTTGCCCCACACGGTCTTGATGCACACCGGCTCGCGCGGGTTGTCCTTGAGTTTGGCCCGCAGCTTGCTGATGTACACGTCGACGCTGCGGTTGAGGCCGTCGAAGGCGATGCCACGCATGCGGTTGAGGATGTCGTCCCGGGACAGGGTCTTGCCGGCCGCGCTCGCCAGCAACCACAGCAACTCGAACTCCATGGTGGTCAGTTCGATCAGCTCGCCGGCCAGGCGCACTTCGCGGCAACTGCGATCGATCAGCAGCCCGCCGAACTCCAGCGAACCGCGCACCGTGCTTTCCGGGACCTGGCGGCGTTGCAGGGCACGCAGGCGGGCCAGTAGCACCGGTGGTTTGATCGGTTTGATCACATAGTCGTCGGCACCAGACTCCAGGCCGAGGATGTGGTCGAGGTCATCCTCCTTGGCAGTGAGGATGACGATGGGGGTATCGGACAGGCTGCGGATCTCGCGACACAGGTGCAGCCCGCTCTGGCCCGGCAGCATCAGGTCGAGTACGACCATCTTCGGCTTGAACTCGATGAACGCGGCCAGGGCCAGGTCGCCGCGATACACCTGCCGCACTTCGAAGCCGTGCTGGGACAGGAAGTAGGCGATCAGCCCGGAGAGCTTTTCGTCGTCTTCCACCAGCAATACTTTGCCAAAACCCAGGTTATCCATAACGACCGTCGACCACGCCTTGAGTGAAGGGGCCGCATTATGGCGCCAATCGGCGGCGGGACGCAGACGACAGACGGCAAAAACCGCCCTTGGCGGACGGTTTTCAGTGATCTTTCATACTCTTAAGAGTTTTTAACAATTGCCCCGGGTTCTTTGACAATTTCCCGGCGGGTGTCAGGCGGCGGCCGGTACACCACTGTGGAAGCGAAATTCGACGTCCGGCGACTCGATCAACTCCTGCTCGGCAGCGCGGACCCGCTCGATTACCTGGGCGATATCCTTGGCGTCGCCGTACTGATAGGCCAGCTTCAGGTATCCCTGGAAGTGCCGGGCTTCGCTTTTCAGCAGGCCGAAGTAGAACTTGCCCAGTTCCTCGTCCAGGTGCGGCACCAGTGCCTCGAAGCGCTCGCAACTGCGCGCTTCGATAAAGGCCCCGACCACCAGGGTGTCCACCAGTTTGACCGGCTCGTGGCTGCGCACCACCTTGCGCAGGCCCGAGGCGTAACGCCCGGCGGACAGCTGGCGCAGCGCGATCTTGCGCTTCTTCATCAGGCGCATGACCTGCTCGTGGTGCACCAGTTCTTCACGGGCCAGGCGCGACATCAGGTTGATCAGGTCAACATGGGAGTGGTACTTGGCAATCAGGCTCAACGCTGTGCTGGCGGCCTTGAACTCGCAGTTCTTGTGGTCGATCAGCAGGGTTTCCTGATCGGCCAGCGCCGCCTGAACCCAACCGTCCGGCGTCCGGCAACCAAGGAACTGATGAATCTCGGGAAGGATCATTGGCTCACTTCCGACAGTTCAACAGGACCATGGGGCAGGACGGCGAGGATTTCAGGGATCGATGACATGGGGCTCACGGGCAAAAGGTTCAAAGCGAGGCGCGATTATACCGGGCTGCCGGCAGACCACCAGTCGCTGCACTTGATATGCATCAAGGCCCTGGATCACCACCAGCATCTATAGTTGTTCAACACGCTTATTTTTTGTCATCGGAGATCCTGACCATGCAAGACATCCGCAGCATTCTGGTGGTGATTGAGCCCTCCCCCGAAGAAAGCCTGGCGCTCAAGCGCGCCAAGTTGATCGCCGGGGTCACCCAGGCGCACCTGCATTTGCTGATTTGCGATAAAAAGCATGATCACTCGGCACTGTTGAGCGTGCTCAAGGCCAGCCTGGTGGGCGAAGGTCATAGCGTTACCACCGAACAAGCCTGGAACGAAACCGTGCACGACACCATTGTCGATGTGCAGCAGGCCGAAGGCTGCGGGTTGGTGGTCAAGCAGCACTTTGCCGACAATCCGCTGAAAAAATTCCTCCTGACCCCGGACGACTGGAAACTGCTGCGCCAGTGCCCGAGCCCGGTGCTACTGGTGAAAACCGCCAAACCCTGGACCGGCGGGACTATCCTTGCGGCCATCGATGTGGGGAACAACGACCCCGAACATCGGGTATTGCACGCCACCATCGTCGATCATGGGTTCGACATCGCTCACCTGGCCAAGGCCCAACTGCATGTGATCACCGCGCATCCGTCGCCGATGCTGTCGGCCGCCGACCCGGTGTTCCAGCTCAAGGAAACCATCGAGGCGCGCTATCGCGAAGACTGCAAGGCGTTCCAGGCCGAGTTCGACATCGATGACGAGCACCTGCATGTCGAGGAAGGCCCGGCCGATGTATTGATTCCGCACATGGCCCACAAGCTGCAGGCGGCGGTAACGGTGATCGGCAGCGTGGCGCGCAGCGGATTCTCGGGGGCGTTGATCGGCAATACCGCGGAAGTGGTGCTCGACTCGCTGGAAAGCGACGTGCTGGTGCTCAAGCCGCAGGAAATCATGGATCACCTGGAGGAATTGGCGTCTAGCGAGACCTGATGAGGCGCTTTCGCTGGTAAGCCAACTCCGCCTTGGGCGCCGGCTTGCCGGCGAGGTTTTTTAACCTAGCCGCCAAATGCATCCTTGAGAAAGCCCGGGGCGATGTAGCGCTGGTAATGCGCCTCGGACAAAAGGAAAAATTCCCGATCAATGGCATCACGCAGCTCCGGCAGGTTCCACTCGCGAAACTCCGGCAGCAGCACCATCCCATAGGCCTCCAGGTTGTTGATCACCCGCGCCCCACGGGCAATCAACTGATAGGCCCAGCAATATTCCGACTGATGGGGCACAAAGCGGATTTTTCGTGATTCCAGCTGCTCGCGCAGGCGCTTGGCATCGAAAATTTCCAGCTTGCCGGCCATCACCTGCACCAGCAATTGCTCAAGACGCAGCCACACGGCGCGTTTTTCTTCCTCGTTGTAACCGTTCCAATGGATCACTTCGTGGTGGAAACGCTTGCAACCACGGCACACCAGATCCCCGTAAACAGTGGAGCAGAGGCCGATGCAGGGGGTCTTGATAGTCTGATTGGGCATAGGTAGGCAGGACGCGAGAAAGCAGGACAGGCCGGCATGTTAGCCCTTTGTCTAACATTCATCACCCCTCAAAGTTCAGGGTCGAACTTACCTTTAATTTTTTTTTGCCGTAGAATCAGCCAGCCTTTTTAGGCGCCAATGTCCGTTAGAAGCTGTTTTCAAAGCGTCACGAGCACAGTCGTTCCTTCAGAGCGGTGTTGGCGAAGGGTTTTTCAGCGGTGAAAAACCTTGCGCCAACCCTCATCAGCTCCCGTTCTGCAGGCGTAAAACTTTGAAAGCAGCTTCTGTAAGGAATTGTCGGTAATTCTGGCTAAGCGGCCCACAACGCCACGCAGCGCATGAGTACGGCAATTTCGGGATGAGCGTCCCGGACACCCATTTGGGACCACTGATGAGGGTAATAACTGTGCTTGAAGCCTACCGCAAACATATCGAAGAGCGCGCAGCACTGGGTATCGTTCCCCAGCCGCTTAACGCCGAACAAACTGCAGGCCTGGTCGAGCTGCTGAAGAACCCCCCGGCTGGCGAAGAAGCCGTTCTGCTGGACCTGATCACCAATCGCGTTCCACCTGGCGTGGACGAAGCAGCCTATGTCAAGGCTGGTTTCCTGTCCGCCCTGGCCAAGGGCGAAGCCACTTCCCCTCTGATCGACAAAAAACGCGCTGTAGAACTGCTCGGCACCATGCAGGGCGGCTACAACATCGTGACCCTGGTTGACCTGCTCGACGACGCCGAACTGGCCCCGGTCGCTGCCGCCCAACTCAAGCACACCCTGCTGATGTTCGATGCGTTCCACGACGTCGCGGAAAAAGCCAAGAACGGCAACGCACACGCCCAAGGCGTCCTGCAATCCTGGGCTGACGGCGAGTGGTTCAAGAACCGCCCGACCCTGGCCGACAAGATCAGCCTGCGCGTATTCAAGGTCACCGGCGAAACCAACACCGACGACCTGTCCCCTGCACCTGATGCCTGGTCCCGTCCAGACATCCCGTTGCACGCCCTGGCCATGCTGAAAATGGCCCGTGAAGGCATCGAGCCTGACCAGCAAGGCGTCACCGGCCCGATGAAGCAGATCGAAGAAATGCGCAACGCCGGCTTCCCGATCGCCTACGTCGGCGACGTGGTCGGTACCGGTTCTTCGCGTAAATCGGCTACCAACTCGGTGCTGTGGTTCTTCGGCGACGACGTTCCCTACGTGCCGAACAAGCGCGCTGGCGGTTTCTGCTTCGGCAGCAAGATCGCTCCGATCTTCTACAACACCATGGAAGATGCTGGCGCACTGCCAATCGAATTCGACGTCACCAACATGCACATGGGCGACGTGATCGACCTGTACCCGCATGCTGGCAAAGTCTGCAAGCACGGCACCGACGAAGTCCTGACCACCTTCGAAATGAAGACGCCAGTACTGTTGGACGAAGTTCGCGCTGGCGGCCGTATTCCGCTGATCATCGGCCGCGGCCTGACCGAAAAAGCACGTGCCGAACTGGGCCTGCCACCTTCGGACCTGTTCAAGAAGCCTGAAGCACCTGCCGAAAGCACCAAGGGTTTCACCCTGGCGCAGAAAATGGTCGGCAAGGCATGCGGCGTAGCAGGCGTTCGTCCTGGTACCTACTGCGAGCCGAAGATGACCACCGTCGGCTCCCAGGACACCACCGGTCCAATGACCCGTGACGAACTGAAAGACCTGGCGTGCCTGGGCTTCTCGACCGATCTGGTGATGCAGTCCTTCTGCCACACCGCGGCCTATCCAAAGCCGATCGACGTGACCACCCACCACACCCTGCCTGACTTCATCATGACCCGTGGCGGCGTATCCCTGCGTCCGGGCGACGGCATCATCCACTCGTGGCTGAACCGCATGCTGCTGCCGGACACCGTCGGCACCGGTGGTGACTCCCACACCCGTTTCCCGATGGGCATTTCGTTCCCGGCCGGTTCCGGCCTGGTAGCGTTCGCCGCAGCCACTGGCGTGATGCCACTGGACATGCCGGAATCGATCCTGGTGCGCTTCAAAGGCGAAATGCAACCGGGCGTCACCCTGCGTGACCTGGTTCACGCCATTCCTTACTACGCGATCCAGGCTGGCCTGCTGACCGTAGAGAAGAAAGGCAAGAAGAACGCCTTCTCCGGCCGCATCCTGGAAATCGAAGGCCTGGACAACCTGAGCATCGAACAGGCTTTCGAGCTGTCCGACGCCTCGGCCGAACGTTCGGCTGCCGGTTGCACCATCAAGCTGTCGAAAGAGTCGATCACCGAGTACCTGAGCTCCAACGTCACCCTGCTGCGCTGGATGATCGGCGAAGGCTACGGCGACGCGCGCACCCTGGAACGTCGCGCCCAAGCGATGGAAGCCTGGATTGCCAACCCTGAGCTGATGGTTGCCGATGCTGACGCCGAATACGCGGAAATCATCGAAATCGACCTGAACGAGATCAAGGAGCCAGTTCTCTGCGCGCCGAACGATCCGGACGACGCCCGTCTGCTGTCCAGCGTTGCTGGCGAGAAGATCGACGAAGTGTTCATCGGTTCGTGCATGACCAACATCGGTCACTTCCGCGCTGCCGGTAAGCTGCTGGAGCAGGTCAAGGGTCAGCTGCCAACCCGTCTGTGGCTGTCGCCGCCGACCAAGATGGACGCTCACCAGCTGACCGAAGAAGGCTACTACGGCATCTACGGCAAAGCTGGCGCGCGCATGGAAATGCCGGGCTGCTCGCTGTGCATGGGTAACCAGGCACGTGTAGAGCCGAACTCGACCGTGGTGTCGACTTCGACCCGTAACTTCCCGAACCGTCTGGGTGATGGTGCGAACGTCTACCTGGCTTCGGCCGAGCTGGCGTCCGTGGCTTCGATCCTGGGTCGCTTGCCGACCGTCGAGGAGTACATGGAATACGCTGGCAAGATCGACAGCATGGCGGCCGATGTCTACCGCTACCTGTCTTTCGACCAGATCGCCGAGTTCCGTGAAGCCGCTGCGAACGCCAACATTCCGGTTGTTCAAGCCTAAGGCTTAGTTGCTGTAGAAGACGCCGCGTGTCGTGAGATACGCGGCGTTTTTTTGTGCTCGGGGAATGTGGTGGCTCTTGTGTTGGGGGGGGGCATATCCGTTGTTATGCCCCCCACCCCAAGCCAAAAAAAACGGCCAACCCACAAACTGGATCAGCCGCATTCTCTACAAACGAAACAACCAAATCACCCAATAAACGAATAAATCAGCGCTGTAATCGCCACCAACCCCACCGCCGTGACAAACACATTCGACGCCTGACCACGATACCGCGCCATCGCCGGCACCTTGCGAATCGCATACATCGGCATCAGGAACAGGATCGCCGCAATGATCGGCCCACCCAGGGTCTCGATCATGCCCAGGATGCTCGGGTTCAGCGTCGCGACAATCCAGCACACCACCAGCATGAACGCCGCAGTCATGCGGTCCAGGGCCTTGGCACCCGGACGCTTGCCGCTTTTCACGATCAACCCCTTGAGGCCTTCACTGGCACCGATGTAGTGACCCAGGAACGACTTGGAGATCGCCACGAACGCAATCAACGGCGCCACGAACGCGATGGTCGGGTTGCTGAAGTGGTTGGCCAGGTACGACAGGATCGACAGGTTCTGCGCCTTGGCTTCGGCCAACTGCGCAGGCGACAGGGTCAATACGCAACTGAAGACGAAGAACAGCACCATCGCCACCATCAACAGGTGAGCGCGGGACAGGATCTGCGAGCTGCGTTCTTCGGCGTGGACGCCATAACGACGCTTCTGGTCTACCGCGAACGCCGAGATGATCGGCGAGTGGTTGAACGAGAAGACCATCACCGGAATCGCCAGCCACAGCGTATGCAGCAACGCCGAAGGCTCTGGCAGGGTGCTCGCGGTGCTGAGGATGCCGCCATTCCAGTGCGGAATCAGGAACACCGCCAGGAACAGCAGCGCGACGATGAACGGGTAGACCATCAGGCTCATCGCCTTGACGATCACTTGCTCGCCACAACGTACCACCGCCAGCAGGCCAAGGATCAGCACGAACGACAGGATCGCCCGCGGTGGCGGCATGATGTGCAACTGGTGCTCAAGGAAGCTGCCAACGGTATTGGTCAAGGCCACGCTGTAGATCAGCAGGATCGGAAAGATCGCGAAGAAGTACAGCAAGGTGATCAGCGCGCCGGCCTTGAGGCCGAAATGCTCTTCGACCACCTCGGTGATGTCGGCGCCCTCGCGACCGGACAACACGAAGCGGGTCAGGCCCCGGTGTGCATAAAAGGTCATGGGGAATGCCAGCAGCGCCAGGATCAACAGCGGCCAGAAACCGCCAACACCTGCGTTGATCGGCAAAAACAAGGTTCCCGCACCAATCGCCGTGCCAAACAGGCCCAGCATCCAGGTGGTGTCATGACGATTCCAGCTAGTGAGGCTTGCTGGTGCCGCCGCTTCATAACGTTCATCAACGCTATTGGCCTGATCATTCATCCGGTCGGATCTCCGCATTCCGGTCACTTGCCACTCGGTCAGGGCGAGTCAGAAAAAGCTGACAGGCAGCGCCCTGGCCGAAACAGGGGCGCGATTGTCCGGTATTAATGAACAGAAGCAAAGACTTAGCTGAGGAGCGGTGGTGCGGATCAGATAAATGACAGGGGGTTTTCTGTTCTGCTGGAGTCTTGGTGTCGATACTGAAATTGGTAGCAGCCACTCAGGGGCAATCGCTATCCGATGAAATCCTTGAGCAGCACAAGGTTTTCTAAACCGGGACTGAACGACTAACAACGCAATATAATCTATCAATTTATATAAGTAGGAATAACCCTACAATCCGAACACAATTAAACAAGACAAAACATTACTCCAAATAAACGCACGCAATTGTTACAAGCCACCACCCCGCTATTGAGCAACAGGTCTTCCAGGGCTATATTTTTTGCGCTTTTAATTCTGATAATTAATAACCAGCAACCTGCAAAATCCTCAGAAGGCGATAACCTCATGCAAAAAAACAAGATGACTTTTAAATGCCTGCTTCTCGCGGCACTGTTATGTCCACTTAGTAGCTTTGCGCAACAACCCCCCGCCACTGCCGACATCCGGGAAATGGCCTCCTCTGCTCGATGGCTGACAACCAAGGTGTATATCGAGGGCGCCCCCCAAACGGACGTGAAAGACAATTATCCAGGCGTGGTTGGAATATCAACGTGGGACCCGGAACGCAATCGCTACGAGTTTTTTTACACTGACACAGGCGAATCCAAGTACAGCAATGGCGGCGGCGGGTACTTTTTCGTCACTGGCGATCATAAGACCCACATTCTGGTACCCGATGTCGGGCCAATCAAGACAGTGGTCAGGCGCCTGGAAGCACTGAATCGAAACGAGTTCACTTACTCTCGTGAAGTCCCCCACCATACGGGACAAAACACCCCCCCTGTGCGCATCTATGTTGTTCATGCCCCTTACACTGGTTCAGTAGAAACTAAGTCCGCGCTCAAGCCAGGCACACCTGTCACCGACTAATATCAACCGATCGACTTTATGTTATCGACCTGAGAGACCCCAGCCAAACTGTAGCCTCCTTTGAAATACTTCAGCCGCCAAACCAAAACATGGAGAGTCACCGTGCAGAAAATAATCAGAACACTGCTGGCACCCACACTACTTGTTACTTCGCTCTTTTGCAGTGCGGTCAGCGCGCAGCCCACAACAACTTCCGCTGCAAAAAATGCCGTTGCTACGCCAGAGAATGCAGTCATGCTGACTGTTTTTTTAAAACATGATCAGTCAAGGCCCTTGGGCGAACTGAAGACTCAGCTTGCCAGTCAAGGATTTTACAAGACATTTCCACCTGCGGGAGTCGAGGTTGTCAGTTGGAACATCATGATGGGCATTGGGCAAGTGGTCACACTACGACTTCCAGCCTCTCGCTTGGCAGAAGTAAATCTCGCACTCGAAAATACGGCGTGGGGAGCATACAGGACCGAGTTTTATCCGACCTATGATTTCAAAGCCATCGCACTGGCGGAACAAAACAGGGCAAACCAGTCGCCAACAGCCCAGTGACATTGCAGCAGCACACCGCCTTTGCAGTGTGCTGCGCATAGACGTCACTGCGCTTGCGGTGGCCCAGCATCATAAATTTGCTTCTTGCGCGAAGCAGGCCAGACTGGAAAACACTGCAACCGCGATCAACCACCATTGCCAATTGGTTCTGGAATCAGCACTCTGAAACGACGCATGACGCCCGCCACGCCGCCGACTACAGGAGCAAAGTAATGCCCGCAACTGTCCTTGTACTGGTTGAAACCATCAACGACTACCTGCCGATTCTCGAACACCAAGGCTTTCACCTGATCCTCGCCCCCACTCCTACCGAACGCACCCAAGCCATCAACACCTACGGCGGGCAAATCGACGCAGTGCTGACTCGCGGGCCACTGGGACTGTATGCCGAAGAAATCGCCGCCCTGCCCAACCTGAAGATCATCTGCGTGATCGGCGCCGGCTACGAGCAGGTCGATCTGCAGGCCGCCAGCAACCGGGGCATTCGCGTGACCAATGGTGCGGGGGTCAACGCCTCATCGGTGGCCGACCATGCCATGGCCCTGTTGTTGGCACTGGTGCGTGACATTCCCCGGGCCGATTCGGCAGTGCGCCGCGGCGAATGGCCAAAAATCATGCGCCCCTCCCTCGCCGGCAAGCGCCTGGGCATACTCGGGCTCGGTGCGGTGGGCATGGCTATCGCCAAGCGCGCGGCCAATGGTTTTGACATGAGCGTCAGTTACCACAACCGCCAGGTGCGCAACGACGTGCCCTATGACTTCTGCTCCACCCCCACCGAACTGGCGCGGGCCTCGGACTTTCTGATGGTTTGCACCCCGGGCGGCCTGGGCACCCAGCACCTGATCAACAAGCAGGCGCTGGACGCCCTCGGTCCCCACGGTTTTATCGTCAACATTGCCCGCGCCAGCGTGATCGTCACCAGCGACTTGATCAGCGCCCTGGAGCAGCGCCGGATCGCCGGAGCCGCCCTGGATGTGTTCGATGACGAACCCCTGGTGCCGGATGCGCTCAAGGCCCTGAACAATGTGATCCTCACCCCTCACGTCGCCGGCCTGTCGCCCGAAGCGACCCAGGGCACCGTGGAACTGGTGGGGCAGAACCTGCTGGCATTCTTCTCCAGTCGCCCGCTGCTGACCCCCATAGAACTGCCACCGGCGGTTCGGCGCGCGCTGCGCTGAAGCACTTTCAAACGCCTGTATCAAAAGCAATGATTAACCGGCAACACGCTCACCTATAAAGGGCCGCCGTGGTTGTGGGTGCCGGGTGTGCGCATTAGATTAGCCAATAATTCCTGCCATCCAGAATAAGCAGAAGGGATAAGCATGGCGCTTAACGACCAGTCCACCCGTATTCGCGCAGGCGAAGAACTCGATGCCAGCCTGATCGATCCGTACCTCAAGGCCCACATTCCGGGCTTGAGCGGGTTGCCGCAGATCAGCCAGTTCCCCGGCGGTGCGTCGAACCTGACGTACCTGCTGGAATACCCCGAGCAGGAATTTGTCCTGCGTCGCCCGCCCTTTGGCCACAAGGCCAAGTCCGCCCATGATATGGGCCGCGAGTTCCGCATCCTCAACCAGCTCAAGGACGGCTTCCCTTACTGCCCCAAAGCCTACGTGCACTGCACCGACGAAGCGGTGATCGGCGCCGAGTTCTATGTAATGGAACGGGTCAAGGGCATCATCCTGCGCTCCGAACTGCCACCGGAGCTGGGCCTGGATGCGACAAAGACCCAGGCACTGTGCAAGAGCTTCATCGACAAGCTCGTCGAGTTGCATGGCGTCGACTACCAGGCCTGTGGCCTGGCCGACCTGGGCAAGCCTGAAGGTTATGTGGCGCGGCAGATTCGTGGCTGGAGCGAGCGCTACGACAAGGCCCTGACCCCGGATGCGCCGAGCTGGGAGGCGGTCAAGGCCTGGCTCAACGACAAGATGCCAGCCGACCACCCGACGTCGAGCATCGTGCACAACGACTATCGCTTCGACAACGTGATCCTCGACCCTCACAACCCAATGCAGATCATTGGCGTGCTGGACTGGGAGCTGACCACCCTGGGCGATCCGCTGATGGACCTGGGTAATTCCCTCGCCTACTGGATCGAGGCCGCCGACCCGGCGCCAGTGCAACTGATGCGCCGCCAACCCAGCCATGCCCCCGGCATGCTGACCCGGCGTGAGTTCGTCGACTACTACGCCGAGCGCTCAGGCATCCAGATCGAGAATTTCGACTTCTACTACACCTACGGGCTGTTCCGCCTGGCCGGTATCGTGCAGCAGATCTACTACCGTTTCTTCCATGGCCAGACCCAGGACAAACGCTTTGCGCAGTTCATCTCGATGAACAAGCTGCTGGAGCAGATGAGCCTGCAAGTGATCCACAAATCCAGTCTCTGACCGCCCTTCCGGCGCCACGCCCCCTCACAAGGAAAAACCATGTCCAAGACTCAGTTGTTCGACCTCGACGGCAAGATCGCGTTTGTCTCCGGCGCCAGCCGTGGCATCGGTGAGGCCATTGCCCGGCTGCTGGCCCAGCAAGGCGCCCATGTGATCGTGTCGAGCCGCAAGCTCGAGGGTTGCCAGCACGTGGCCGACGCCATCATCGCCGAAGGCGGCAAGGCTACTGCGATTGCTTGCCACATCGGGGAAATGGAGCAGATCAGCCAAGTCTTTGCCGGGATCCGCGAACAGTTCGGCCGCCTGGATATCCTGGTCAACAACGCTGCCACCAACCCGCAGTTCTGCAACGTGTTGGACACGGACCTGGGGGCCTTCCAGAAAACCGTCGATGTGAATATCCGTGGGTACTTCTTCATGTCGGTGGAAGCCGGCAAGCTGATGCGCGAGAACGGTGGCGGCAGCATCATTAACGTGGCGTCGATCAACGGCATCTCGCCGGGTATCTTCCAGGGCATCTACTCGGTGACCAAGGCCGCGGTGATCAACATGACCAAGGTCTTTGCCAAGGAATGTGCGCAGTTCGGCATTCGTTGCAACGCCCTGCTGCCGGGCCTGACTGACACCAAGTTTGCCTCGGCGCTGGTGAAGAACGACGCGATCCTCAATACCGCACTGCAACAGATCCCGCTCAAGCGCGTGGCTGCGCCGAGTGAAATGGCGGGCGCGGTGCTGTACCTGGCGAGCGATGCGTCCAGCTATACCACTGGGGTTTCGTTGAATGTGGATGGGGGATTCCTGTCTTGACCTGATCTTTTGATCTTGGGTTTTTGGGCATATCCGTTGGCGGGGTCAGGCCGGCCTGCTTTGCCTGGTGTACGAATCTCTACTGTAGGAGCGGGGGGGCATATCAGCCCCTGCGCACCAAACGCTGCGCCAGCGCCTTGGCCTGGCTTGCCACATCCGTCACCGCGGTACTTTCCCACCACATGCCCCGCAAGGGTGGACCCATGGCGAACAGCCGTTGGGCGACCTGGCCCTGGGCGTCGATCACTGCCCCATCGGCTCGCGCGGCAATCCCCAGGGCCAGCGGCCCCGGCTGGATCAAGCCACGGACCAGCAACTGCCGGGGTAATGGCCGGGCAACCCGGCGCCAGTCGTATTCGATGCCACTGGAGTTGATCAAGGCATCGCCGCCGACCACCGTTATCTCAGACTCGCCGCGTCGCCGCAGCGCCAGGCTGAGCCGACCCTCGTGCGCCGGCAGCAGGCCCTTGAACGACGCTGCGTGAATCCGCAGCCGTCCCTGCTCATGCAAACGGGCCACCAATTCGGCACTCAGGGGTGGCGAACGGTGGTGATGGCTTTCCCACCAGGGCCGCACATGCTGCACGAACTGCCGGCGCTGCACGTCCGTGGCCTGGCTCCACAAGCGCGCGATATGAGCGCGCACGGTGTCCAGCGGCGCTTGCCAGTCGATGCCCTGGGCCAGCGCCGCCCGGCACTGGCGGCGCACCTCGCGAAGCAGTTGTCGGGGGCTGCGGATGTCCGGGTCCTGGGCCAGGAAATCCATCCACTCCGGCGGTTGCCGCCGCACATGCGGCAGCAGGCCGTGGCGGGAGAACACTTCGATTGGTCCACGGTGGCCGGCCTGCTCCAACGAGACTACGGCATCGACCATGGTCAGGCCGGAGCCGATGATCATCACTGTCGCGTGCGGATCGAGTTCCGCCATCGCCGCCACGTCCCAGGGATCGAGCGCCGATGCGTTGATCCCGCTGGAGTGGGTTTGCGGGGTTCTCGCCGCCGGGAACATGCCAGTGGCCAGCACCGCAAACTCACCGCGTAGCCGGCTGCCGTCACTCAAGGTCAACCAGGTCGCCTGGGCATCGACCTGCAGATCCACCACTTCGCCGCGCACATGCTCGACGCTCGAGCCCTGCAGGGCACCCTGTTCCTGCGCTTGCGCCAGGCGCTGTTGCACATAGACCCCGAACAGCCCCCGCGGCGGGAACAACTCGGCAACCGGCACCGCTTGCTCTGCCGATTCCGGCCAGCCACCGGTGGCGATGAAGGCGCTCAGCCATTGGCTCAGGTCATCGGCATTGTCCGGATCGACGCTCATCCGCGCCGCGTTGCCATTGAGGGTATGGCCCAGCTCGACGGCACTGTAGGCCTCACCACGACCCAATTCGGCGCGCGGTTCGATCACCAGCACCTGGCGTCGGCCCGGCAGGCGCATCAATTGCGCTGCCAGTAGTGCACCACTCAAGCCACCGCCGACAATCAGGATATCGGCGCTACGCAAATCCGGCGGTGTTTGCTCGCAGGGAATCTCGCTCATGAATTTCTCATAATTATTTTTAATTCAAAGACTTAGATAGCTTTTAGAGAATCTACATGAGGTTTAGATCACCACGTTACGGACAAACCTGACAGCCACGGCGCCATCGTTGCGATAGGCGTGGGTGCGGTCGCTGGCAAAACTGATGAACTCACCGCTCGACAATAGCCGTTCCTCATCGCCCAGCACCACCGTCAGGCAACCCTCGAAGACATACACCTGTTCACTCCAGCCTTCGGCATCCGCTTCCGACAGATAATTCTCGCCGGGCTCTAGCCGCCATTGCCATAGCTCCACCTCGCGACTGGCGCTGGCCTTGGCCAACAACACCGCCTGGCTGCCGGGGATTGCCCCGGCCCAGGCCAACTCGTTGATGCGACTGGGGTCACGGGCATCGGGGGCTTGGATCAAGTCGCTGAAGGCCACGTCCAGCGCTTCGGCAACCCGGTCGAGGGTGGTCAGGCTGACGTTCTTCTCGCCAGCCTCGATGGCTACCAGCATCCGCCGGCTGACCCCGGACTTTTCTGCCAGCGCAGTCTGGCTCAGTTCGGCGGCATGGCGCAGGCGGCGAACATTCTGGCTGACGTGTTGCAGGACGGAGGCGCGTTGGCCATGGTCTTTGTGCACTATATTGCTCACTTTTTTGATTGCGCAGTATACTGCCCAACTGTCGACGCATTGTGCGTCCCACTCAGGAAGCGCGCAAGACCATGACGCCGGCAACCCCTTGCAATCCCTCTTCCCGGCGCCTGCGTTTAAGCAAGGCCGAGTGCGTGCTGGTGCTGATCACCATGATCTGGGGCGGCACGTTCCTGCTGGTGCAACACGCCATGACCGTCAGCGGACCGATGTTCTTCGTCGGCCTGCGCTTTGCCGCCGCCGCGTGCCTGGTGGCCCTGTTCTCCTGGCGCAGCTTGCGTGACCTGACCCTGTTCGAGCTCAGGGCGGGGTTCTTCATCGGCGCCGCGATCATGATCGGCTACGGCCTGCAAACAGTCGGCCTGCAGACCATCCCCAGCAGCCAGTCGGCCTTCATCACCGCGCTCTATGTGCCGTTCGTGCCCTTGCTGCAATGGCTGGTGATGGGGCGGCGGCCAGGGCTGATGCCCAGCATCGGCATCATGCTGGCCTTTACCGGATTGATGCTGATCTGCGGCCCGGCCGGGGCATCGCTGAATTTCAATGCCGGCGAATTGGTGACCTTGATCAGTGCCGTAGCCATCGCCGTCGAGATCATCCTGATCAGCAGCTACGCCGGCCGTGTCGATGTGCGGCGGGTCACGGTGGTGCAACTGGCGACCACCTCGATCCTGGCGATGCTGATGATTGTACCGACCGGGGAAGTTATTCCCGGATTCTCCTGGTTCCTACTGGCCAGCGCCCTCGGCCTGGGCGCCGCGAGCGCCGCGATTCAACTGGCGATGAACTGGGCGCAAAAAAGCGTCTCACCAACACGCGCGACCTTGATCTACGCCGGCGAGCCAGTGTGGGCCGGGATTGTCGGAAGGATTGCCGGGGAACGGTTGCCAGGATTGGCGCTGGTTGGCGCGGGGTTGATCGTGCTGGCGGTGATTGTCAGTGAGTGGAGGGCCAAGGAAAAGGCTGACGTCGAGGTGCAGGACGCTGTTTAGGGCGCGAGGGGATTTCCAAGTGGGGACATCTGATCTGATGCGTTGAAGGGCGGCGAGGACTGCGTCCTCGAACGCAGCCTCGCGGGCTCGGCAGCTGCTACGGGGGGCTGGGGTATTGCCCAGATTTGTGGTGTGTGGGGATCGCCATCGCGGGCGAGCCCGCTCCCACAGGGGATACGTTCCAGCCAGGCAAAGCAGGGCGCAACCCTAAGTAGCCGTTACCGCAGCAACGGATATGCACATACATCTACCCACCACCGAAACAATGATAAACAGGTAAATTCAGTCTAACTTGTAGGATTCTGCCACAGCTTGGCAGTTGGTGATCCGGGCCTCGGCAAGTATGATCCTTCACAAACTTGCGCAGAATAGAAGCCTATGTCCCTGATAGTTCTACTGCTTCTGCCATTCATTGGCAGCTGTCTGGCGGCTTTGCTGCCCCACAATGCACGTAATGCTGAATCGATTCTCGCTGGACTGGTCGCCCTCGTCGGCACCATCCAGGTAGCCTTGCTGTACCCGCAAATCGCCGACGGCGGGGTGATTCGCGAAGAATTCTCCTGGCTGCCCAGCCTCGGCCTGAACTTCGTCCTGCGCATGGACGGGTTCGCCTGGCTGTTTTCCATGCTCGTGCTGGGCATCGGCACCCTGGTGTCGCTCTACGCCCGTTACTACATGTCGCCCGAAGACCCGGTACCGCGCTTCTTCGCGTTTTTCCTGGCGTTCATGGGCGCCATGCTCGGATTGGTGATCTCCGGCAACCTGATTCAAATGGTGTTCTTCTGGGAACTGACCAGCCTCTTCTCATTCCTGTTGATCGGCTACTGGCACCACCGCGCCGACGCCCGCCGAGGCGCGTACATGGCGTTGATGGTCACCGGTGCCGGTGGATTGTGCCTGCTGGCGGGGGTCATGCTGCTTGGCCATGTCGTCGGCAGCTACGACCTTGACCAGGTCCTGGCCGCCGGCGATCTGATTCGCGCCCACGCGCTCTACCCCATCCTGTTACCCCTGATCCTGATCGGCGCCTTGAGCAAAAGCGCACAGTTCCCCTTCCACTTCTGGCTCCCCCACGCCATGGCCGCACCGACACCGGTCTCGGCCTACCTGCACTCGGCAACCATGGTCAAGGCCGGCGTCTTCCTGCTGGCGCGCTTGTGGCCGTCGCTGTCCGGCAGCGAAGAATGGTTCTACATCGTCAGCGGTGCCGGGGCCTGCACCCTGTTGCTCGGCGCCTACTGCGCCATGTTCCAGAACGACCTCAAGGGCCTGCTGGCCTACTCGACCATCAGCCACCTGGGCCTGATCACCCTGCTGCTCGGCCTCAACAGCCCACTGGCGGCAGTGGCAGCGGTGTTCCACATTCTCAACCACGCGACCTTCAAGGCCTCGCTGTTCATGGCTGCGGGGATCATCGACCACGAAAGTGGCACCCGTGACATCCGCAAGCTCAGTGGCTTGATCCGCCTGATCCCGTTCACCGCCACCCTGGCCATGGTCGCCAGCGCCTCGATGGCCGGCGTGCCGTTGCTCAACGGTTTCCTCTCCAAAGAGATGTTCTTCGCCGAAACGGTGTTCATCAACGCCACCGCCTGGGTCGAGACCAGCCTGCCGATCATCGCGACCATCGCCGGCACCTTCAGCGTCGCCTACTCCCTGCGCTTCACGGTCGACGTGTTCTTCGGCCCGACCGCCACCGACCTGCCCCATACCCCTCACGAGCCTCCACGCTGGATGCGCGCGCCGGTCGAGTTGCTGGTGTTCACCTGCCTGCTGGTGGGGATTTTCCCGGCCCAGGTGGTCGGCCCGCTGCTGGCCGCTGCCGCCTTGCCGGTAGTCGGTGGCACCTTGCCCGAGTACAGCCTGGCGATCTGGCACGGCCTCAATGCGCCGATGATCATGAGCCTGATCGCCATGTCCTGCGGCATCATTCTCTATCTGCTGCTGCGCAACCAGTTCAAGCACGGGCGCTTCAAGTACCCGCCGCTGATTGGCCGGTTCAACGGCAAGCGCCTGTTCGAACGCAGCCTGGTGGTGATGATGCGCCTGGCCCGCCGCCTGGAGCGACGGATCAGCACCAAGCGCCTGCAGGCACAACTGTTCCTGCTGGTGCTGGCGGCAGTGCTGGCCGGGTTGATCCCGATGCTGGGCAGCGGTATCAGTTGGGGCGACCGGCCGAAGATCCCGGGCTCGATTGTCTTCGTCACCCTGTGGCTGCTGGCGATTGTCTGCGCCCTGGGCGCCGCCTGGCAGGCCAAGTACCACCGTCTTGCTGCCCTGACCATGGTCAGTGTCTGCGGCCTGATGACCTGCATCACCTTCGTCTGGTTCTCGGCCCCGGACCTGGCCCTGACCCAACTGGTGGTCGAGGTGGTGACCACGGTGCTGATCCTGCTGGGCCTGCGCTGGTTGCCACGGCGGATCGAGGAAGTCTCGCCACTGCCGGGCAGCGAAGCCCGGGCCAAGGTTCGCCGTCTGCGCGACTTGCTGCTGTCGATCGCGGTCGGTGTCGGCATGGCGCTGCTGTCCTACGCCATGCTGACCCGCCAGACACCCAACGACATTTCCTCGTTCTACCTCAGCCGCGCCTTGCCCGAAGGCGGCGGCAGCAACGTGGTCAACGTGATGCTGGTGGACTTCCGCGGCTTCGACACCCTGGGTGAAATCACCGTGCTGGCGGCCGTGGCGCTGACCGTGTTTGCCTTGCTGCGGCGCTTCCGTCCACCCAAGGAAAGCATGCAACTGCCGGCGCAACAGCGCCTGCTGGCACCCGACGTGGTCACCGACCTGGTCAACCCGCGCCAGGCCAGCGACACCGCCCTGGGCTTCATGATGGTCCCGGCCGTGCTGGTGCGCCTGCTGCTGCCGATTGCCCTGGTGGTCTCGTTCTACCTGTTCATGCGCGGGCACAACCAGCCTGGCGGCGGGTTTGTCGCCGGCCTGGTGATGTCGGTGGCGTTCATCCTGCAGTACATGGTGGCCGGTACCCAATGGGTCGAGGCACAGATGAGCCTGCGTCCGTTGCGCTGGATGGGCACCGGGCTGTTGTTCGCCAGCGTCACCGGCCTCGGTGCCATGGCGGCCGGCTATCCGTTCCTGACCACCCATACCTGGCACTTCAGCTTGCCGCTGCTGGGTGATATCCATATCGCCAGCGCGCTGTTCTTCGACGTCGGCGTGTATGCCGTGGTGGTCGGTTCGACCCTGTTGATCCTGACGGCCCTGGCGCACCAATCGGTGCGTGGCCACAAACCGAGCAGCCAGCCCAAACCCATTGCCAAGCCAGGAGCTGCCTGATGGAAGAAGTCATCGCAATTGCCATTGGCGTACTGGCGGCCTCCGGGGTCTGGCTGGTACTGCGTCCGCGGACCTTCCAGGTGGTGATGGGCCTGTGCCTGCTGTCCTACGGGGTCAACCTGTTCATATTCAGCATGGGCAGCCTGTTTATCGGCAAGGAGCCGATCATCAAGGACGGCGTGCCCCAGGACCTGCTGAACTACACCGATCCCCTGCCCCAGGCGCTGGTACTCACCGCCATCGTCATCAGCTTTGCCATGACCGCGCTGTTCCTGGTGGTGCTGCTGGCATCCCGGGGCCTGACCGGCACCGACCATGTCGATGGCCGGGAGCCTAAAGAATGAACTGGATGCAACATCTGATCGCCGCCCCCATTCTCCTGCCGTTGCTGACGGCGGCCTTGATGCTGCTGCTGGGGGAAAAACATCGCCCACTCAAGGCCCGGCTCAACCTGTTTTCCAGCCTGATCGGCCTGGGGATCTCGGTGATGCTGCTGTACTGGACCCAGCAACAGGGCGTCCCCAACTCCATCGGCGTGTACCTGCCCGGCAACTGGCCGGTGCCGTTCGGCATCGTGCTGGTGGTCGACCGCCTGTCGGCCTTGATGCTGGTCCTGACCGGTATCATCGGCGTCAGCGCCCTGCTGTTCGCCATGGCCCGCTGGGACGGGGCCGGGGCCAGTTTCCATGCGCTGTTCCAGATTCAACTGATGGGCCTGTACGGCGCCTTCCTGACGGCCGACCTGTTCAACCTGTTCGTGTTCTTCGAAGTACTGCTGGCGGCCTCCTATGGCCTGATGCTGCACGGCTCGGGTCGCACCCGGGTATCCGCGGGCCTGCACTACATCTCGATCAACCTGCTGGCCTCCTCGCTGTTCCTGATTGGCGCGGCGCTGATCTACGGCGTCACCGGCACCCTGAACATGGCCGACCTGGCGCTGAAGATTCCCCTGGCGCCCGAAGCCGATCGAGGCCTGCTGCATGCCGGCGCGGCGATCCTCGCGGTGGCGTTCCTGGCCAAGGCCGGGATGTGGCCACTGAACTTCTGGCTGGTGCCGGCCTACTCCTCGGCCAGTGCGCCGGTGGCGGCGATGTTCGCGATCATGACCAAGGTCGGCGTCTACACCCTGCTGCGCCTGTGGACCCTGCTGTTTTCCGGGCAGGCCGGAGCCTCGGCGTATTTCGGCGGTGACTGGCTGATCTACGGCGGCATGGCGACCATTGTCTGCGCGGCGCTGGCGATCCTCTCCGCGCGCCGCCTGGAACGCATGGCCAGCCTGAGCATCCTGGTCTCGGCCGGCATCCTGCTCTCGGCCATCGGCTTTGCCCAACCGAACCTGGTGGCAGCGGCGTTGTTCTATCTGGTCAGCTCGACCCTGGCCCTCAGTGCGCTGTTTCTCCTGGCTGAACTGATCGAGCGCTCGCGCACGGCGGTGGAAATCCCCCTGGACGACGAAGTCGAAGCGCTGCCACGTCCACTCGGAGCAAGCCCGCCGACCAAGGGCATCAACCTCGACGACGAACAGCAAGCCGTGGTCGGCCAGGTGATTCCCTGGACCATGGCCTTTCTCGGCCTCAGCTTCATTGCCTGCGCCCTGCTGATCATCGGCATGCCGCCACTCTCGGGCTTTATCGGCAAGCTCAGCCTGCTCAGTGCCCTGCTCAACCCGCTGGGGCTCGGCGCGTCCTCGGGCCAGCCGGTGTCGACTGCGGCCTGGTGCCTGCTCGCGCTGTTGATCCTGTCCGGGCTGGCTTCGCTGATCGCGTTCTCGCGCCTGGGCATCCAGCGTTTCTGGACCCCGGAAGAGCGCCAGCCACCGGTCCTGCGGCGCCTGGAGTGCGTGCCGATCATCGCCTTGCTGGGCCTGAGCATCTTGCTGACCTTCAAGGCCGAACCGCTGATGCGTTTCACCCAGGCCGCCGCCGACACCCTGAACAATCCCCAGCAGTACGTCATGGCCGTGCTCGGCACCCGCGCCGTGCCTAGTCCGGAAGCCCAGGCCGCCGCGCAGGAGGTGCACCCATGAGGCGTCTGTTTCCGGCTCCCTGGCTATCCCTGGCGCTGTGGGTACTGTGGTTGGTACTGAACCTTTCAGTCAGCCCGGGCAACCTGTTGCTCGGCGCGCTGCTGGGCTTCTGTGCCCCGCTGATGATGCGCAAGCTGCGCCCGCTACCGATCCGCATCCGCCGGCCGGGGGTGGTCCTGCGCCTGTTCCTGCTGGTGGGGCGTGACGTGCTGGGGTCGAACCTGGCGGTGGCCTGGGGCGTCCTGAATGCCAAGCGACGCCCGCCGCGCTCACGGTTCGTCAAGGTGCCGCTGGACCTGCGCGACGCCAACGGCCTGGCGGCGCTGTCGATGATCACCACGGTGGTGCCCGGCACGGTCTGGTCGGAGTTGGCACTGGATCGCAGCATTCTGCTGCTGCATGTGTTCGACCTGGAGGACGAAGCGCAATTCATCGAACACTTCAAGGCGACCTACGAGCGCCCCCTGATGGAGATCTTCGAATGAGTGCCCTGCTCTCGAATGCGATTGTGTTCAGCCTGTTCGTGTTTTCCCTGGCCATGGTGCTGACCCTGATCCGCCTGTTCAAAGGCCCCTCGGCCCAGGACCGGGTCCTGGCGCTGGACTACCTGTACATCATCGCCATGCTGATGATGCTGGTGCTGGGCATCCGCTATGCCAGTGATACCTACTTTGAAGCGGCGCTGCTGATTGCGCTGTTCGGCTTCGTCGGCTCCTTTGCCCTGGCGAAATTCCTCCTGCGCGGCGAGGTGATCGAATGAACCAGGCTTCTCAATTGCCCCTGTGGGTCGAGATCACCGTGGCCATTTTGCTGGTCATCAGCAGCCTGAGCGCCCTGATCGGTGCCATCGGCATGGTGCGCCTGAAGGATTACTTCCAGCGCATGCACCCGCCCGCACTGGCCTCGACCCTGGGGGCCTGGTGCGTAGCGCTGGCGTCGATCATTTATTTTTCGACGCTCAAGTCCAGTCCGGTGCTGCATGCGTGGCTGATCCCGATACTGCTGTCGATCACCATGCCGGTGACGACCCTGCTGCTGGCGCGCGCGGCGTTGTTCCGCAAGCGCATGGCGGGCGATGACGTGCCGGCTGAAGTCAGCAGCCGGCGCAACGAGAGCGGTAGTTGAGAGGCTGATTCAGACCCAGGCGACGGTCAGCAGCCCCGCCCCCAGGACTACGCACAGGGGGGAAAAGGCCCAGGTGTCGAGGCGCGCGAACTTCGACCCGACCTGCTCCTTGAAGAACCCCACCAGGTCCGAATCACCAATGGCCCGGGCAAACATCAGCAGGGCAATCGCGCTGATCAACCATTGCAGCGACCAATGTTGAATCTGTGGCACCAGCAGTCCCACTCGCAAGCTCACCATCAGGGCAATCAGCAGCAGCCCGACGGCTACCGCCAGGGTGCCCAGTGACGAAGGTTTGAAAGCCGGGCGCAACCCCTTGCCCTCGGGCGTCGGGACGTAGGGCACTACCGCATCATTGGCCCATTGACCACCCAGCGCCCAGTACACATGGATCAGGCTGATCACCACAAATGCTCCTGCAAGCCATTGAGCAAGCACGAAGGTCATGATCGAGTTTCCTTGAATCGTTGGCAGAAAAAACAGCCTAGACCAGACTAATCCTCAATGCTTTGCGATTTATCAATGAAACGCCGATCGGTATGAGCAATATCTCCGTGCCCCTCAGTTCGCTTACGCTGCGCAGGCCTGGCTGCCGCGCTGCCAGTTCAGGTCGGTAAAGTGGATCGGTGCCTGAGCGATGTCAGGACCGCCTGGCGCAGGAAAAAAGCCAGCCGCTGCTTATTCAGTCAATTGACTGCAGTAGAGGGTCCAGTGATCGCGGGACGAGGTTTATCGGGCAGGCGGTTCCTGCAGCTGCTGCAACTCTCGACGCACCATGCTGGCGTACTCCGCCGGGCGCAACAGGTAGAGCTGTGAAGCCACCCAGTTCAGCCAGGCTCCTTGCATGACCGCCTTTTCGGCGAACAACTGCAGTGCATGGGCGTGGGCGCGTGCCTTGTGCTGCTGATGAAAATCAGCCCGGGACAGACTCATTACTCACTGGCCTTGAACGACACCAACTCACCCTTGCGGAACTTCGCTGCCTTGGCGGTAACGGCCTTCAGGGTCTTGGTCAGGCCTTCCTGCAGTTGCTGATGCGCAGCAAACACGGTGACCACGCTATGGCCTTCCTTGAACACGATGGCTTGGCCATCGGCAGTGGTGACGAACGCGTAATCACCCAGGCCGTAGACCGTCAGTTTGATTTCGCGAAACTTGATTTCCAACTTGCCGCCTTCGCGGCTGGGTAATACCGCGGCGCGAAAATGATCGCCGACCTTGAGTTCAAGGCGCTGTTTGTCATCCACCACCAGGGCCGACTCGGTATCGATCTCGGCGACGTAGATACCTTCGGGGTTTTGCTCGGTGATGTAGACGAAACGAGATTGAAACTGCTTAACCAGCTTTGCGCGCAAATCACCCAGCACAAACAAAGCGTGCATATCGAGATTACTTACTGCCAACGAAATATCCCCACATCAGAAATGACACTGCCGGCAGAAAAACAGGCAGCAAAAAAACGGCCGTACCGAAGATGTCGCAACAATGGCCCAGGCTGTCATCGTGAAGCCGGTAGAGCACCGCTTCATCGCAAGGCACGAGCAGGCTACTGGATAACCACTCGCACCGTCGTCTCTGGCAGTCGTCGGATGTTGAAGGAAATGTTCCTTCTAACGATCAGAGAATACTGGACTATCAACTTTAGGGAAAAAGCTCATAAAAAAAAGCATTTTTCTGACATATAGCCTGAAGAAAATTGCTTTAGATGAGCACCTACCTCCAGTCAGTGGAGGATTCTAGAGCAGCCAAGCGCTCCTAGACTACTGAAAGTGACGTGCGACCGTCGGCAAACCATAGAAAAGGAATTCCTATGTACTCACAACACCTTGCCAGCCCAATCACCAGCAACCGCCACTATTCGCCACAGACCGTTCACGACGGGACTTGCAGGGCGATCGGCGAGCTTTTTCCAGCACCGCTTCAATTGCGTTATCAAGTCATACTCGCTGGGAATGGCTTCTTTCATATCACAGAAACCGCTACAGGTCGTGTAAGGGGTTTCCGTATGAGCCACAACGAAGCCTGTGCCCTCGCCCGCACCTTCGAAGCCAGCCACTAAGTAACCGCCCTGTAAACCGGCGCAGGTGTTTCGTCATACCAATGACATAACTGCGCCGCCTCCCCGCAACAACTGCCATACTGCCCGACCATTGAGACCCAGCCTCCTCGGCGGACTGCGTTGCAATCAATAGAATAATTTCCAAGGGAAGGCGCACGTGACCGAATTTGATATCGGCGAGTTTTTCATCCGGGGCGAAGCCAGAGAAATCGACGGCGAATTCCAGGCAGTGATTGTTATGCGTGCCAAACCACCGCTGACCACCATCACCTATCACCAGGTCGAAAAAGACCGCTGGTTCAAGACCTGCGAAGTGGCTGCCGTCGCGGCCATGGAGTCGGCCAAGGCCCTCAAGCTCGCCGTCGATCAAGGCGCCCTGAAGAGCTGATCAGACTTTCGCTGTTGCGGCCCGCGGCCTCTCGGGCTGCCCGGCATTCAACTGCGCCAACCAGGCATCCTTGCAGGCTTGCGCCTCTGTGCGGCTGCCAAAGGCCGTTCCGTACTGCTCGCCATTGAGCAGGACCACCCAGCACACTGCTTGCCCCAACGCCCGCAACCCGGCAGGCACACCACTGCCAATCATCACGGCAACATCGACCTTACATTGCATGAACCCCCCTCGGGATATTCATTAGCTTCCTATCAATAGGCCTATGGTAATGAATAGCCGAATGGGGAAATAGCGATGTGCCTGCACTATTTAGTTGCGTAACCGGTAACAATCGCGCGTAGGAGCGAGCTTGCTCGCGATGAACGTTAACGATGACGCGTATAACCTGAACAAACGCGCGGTCTTTGAGTTCATCGCGAGCAAGCACGCTCCTACAATGACCAGCATTACGCCAAACGCAAAAATCGCAACCTGCAGCAACATCCGCCTCGGACGCTGTTGCAAGTTGCGATTTGTTTGCGGCAACCCTCTAAGGGTGACCCGCGCGAATCAAGCTTGACGCTGGTGCTTGTCGATCTGCTCGTGACGTTCTTGAGCTTCGATGCAGTACTTGGTGGTCGGGCTGATCAGCAGGCGCTTGAGGCCAATAGCCTCGCCGCTGTCGTCGCACCAGCCAAAACTGTCGTCAGCGATGCGCTCCAGGGCACGTTCCAGCTGAGGCAGCATGCGCTGGTCACGGTCAATGGCGTTCACCAGCCAGGTGCGCTCTTCTTCGACCGAAGCCGCGTCAGCCGGATCTGCCGGGGTGTCCAGGCTTTCAATGGCGATGCGGTTCTGCTCGATACGCTCGTGGGTTTCCACCTTCATGTTTTGCAGCAGCTCAGTGAAATAAGCCTGTTGCTCGGCATTCATGTAGTCATCCGCCGGCATGGCCAGCAACTTATCCTTTGTCATTGATTTCTCTATAAAAAATACGTGCATTAAGGCGAATCAGGATGCGTTCCGGTCAACCTGCCAGGTTTCGCAAAGGCGCCATACATTCCAAGCGCCACCCAGCAGTCAATTTACGAGGGGGCGGCAGTCTAAGGCCGAGGGGCGGCCTCAGCAACTGAAAAGACAGGGAATTTGTCTGACAAAGCCCTTAAATTGCTCTGCGGCAAGCTTTGGGCGTTTATCGGAGTGCGTTTATAGCAAGAAATTCAACTCAGCGGCTGTATATAGAAGACAAACGGCGACAGGCGCCCGCCAGAAGTGTTCAAAGCCAGCCATTTAACGCTAGATTCTGTCCCTAGCCCCGCCACTCTCCAAGGAGCTGTACATGAAGCTGATCGGAATGCTCGACTCACCTTATGTAAGACGTGTCGCCATCAGCCTCAAGACCCTGGACATCCCGTTCGAGCACGCCTCGATTTCGGTGTTCCGCGGTTTCGAGGCGTTCCAGGCGATCAACCCGGTGGTCAAGGCGCCCACGCTGGTGCTGGACGACGGCGAAGTGCTGATGGATTCGACCCTGATCATCGACTACCTGCAAGCCCTGGGCAGCCCGGGTAAAAGCCTGATGCCGGCGTCCCTGGATCAGCGCCTGCGCTCCTTGCGGCTGATCGGCCTGGCATTGGCCGCGTGCGAGAAGTCGGTGCAGATCTATTACGAACGCAACTTGCGCCCCGCCGAGAAACAACATGCGCCCTGGCTGGAGCGGGTCAGCGGGCAATTGCATGCGGCGTACTCGGCACTGGAGCGGGAACTGGCCAGGCAACCACTGCCCATGGATGGCACCTTGCAACAGGACGGCATCACCCTCGCCGTAGCCTGGAGCTTCACCCTGCTGGTGGTGCCCGATCAGGTCGATACCACGCAGTTTCCACTGATCAGCGCATTTACCGCGTATGCCGAACAGCAGCCGGCGTTTATCGAGACCCCGATGACCTGAGGCCTCGCCTGATGCTTGCCGCTCCCGGCCTGCCCGCGATGGCCTTCCAGATATCGCCATCGCGGTCTAGGTATCTACACAGCTGTGGTGCGACGTTGCACCTGTGGGCCGGCCAGGGTGTTGGATTAGACCGAGTACATATCCATTTCTTCGGTAACGGCCTCCTATGGTTCCGCCTGACGGCGGCTCACTTTTGAACAGCCCAAAAGTAAGCAAAAGGCTCTTACCCCACCACTCGGTGCCTCGCTTAGGCTCGGCATGCCCGTACTCCGACATTGATTTGGGGGGCCACCGCAATGGGCCCTCCCTGGCCCAGTGCGGCTAAACCGGCGTCCTGCCGGTTTACCCCCCAAATCAATATCGAAGTACGGCCAGCGTGGTTAACGGGGCGCCCAGGATCAAAAGCAAAGCGAGGCGGCCTAAAAGCCGACCTGATCGCT
>NZ_FYEC01000052.1:0-16071 GCF_900187635.1 Pseudomonas sp. Irchel 3H3
GCAACGGCGCGACCGTGGTGATCAAGGCCGGCACCACCAGCGTGCCGTACGAGCTGAAAGCCCAAGGCGACGACGTCTACAAAGACGGCGAAACCATCAAACTGAGCGTCACTGACGCAACGGTTCCGGGCAAGTCGTTCGAGAACCTGGTGCTGGGCGACGAAGCTGTGGTCAAGGTTGGCGACACCCTCACTGAGGTGAAGGCCACCCTGACTGTGGATAAATCCACCGTCGCCGAAGGTGGTGAAGTCACTTACACCGTGACCCTGACCAACGCTGCCGGCATGCCAATGGCCAGCCACGGCGAGTTGACCTTCAAACTCACCGACGGCACCGAGATCAAGATCCCGGCTAACGGCACCAGTGGCACTGCCGTGGTCACCGCCAAAGACAACATCTTCACCGGCGGTCAGGACGCGATCGTCAATAAACTCGAGACCGTCTCCTCGAACAACTTCGAGAAGCTGACCCTCGGCAAAGACCAATACACCACTACCGTCACCGACGAGCCATCGGGCCAAGGCGACAAAATCACCGTCACCATCGAAAGCAACGGCGACGTGCTGGAAAACGCTGCACCGAAGTTCACGGTGAAAGTCGATCAGGAGCTAAAACAAGACCTGACCGTCACCCTGAGCAACGGCGCGACCGTGGTGATCAAGGCCGGCACTACCAGCGTGCCATACGAACTGAAAGCCCAAGGCGACGACGTCTACAAAGACGGCGAAACCATCAAGCTGAGCGTCACTGACGCAACGGTTCCAGGTAAATCGTTCGAGAATCTGGTGCTCGGCGACGAAGCTGTGGTCAAGGTGGGTGACACCCTCACCGAGGTGAAAGCCACCCTGACTGTGGATAAATCCACTGTCGCCGAGGGCGGTGAAGTCACCTACACCGTGACCCTGACCAACGCTGCTGGCATGCCGATGGCCAGCCATGGCGAGTTGACCTTCAAACTCACCGACGGCACCGAGATCAAGATCCCGGCTAACGGCACCACCGGCACTGCCGTGGTCACCGCCAAAGACAACATCTTCACTGGTGGCCAGGATGCGATCGTCAACAAACTCGAGTCGGTTTCGGCTAACAACTTCGAGAAGCTGACCCTCGGCAAAGACCAATACACCACTACCGTCACCGACGAGCCATCGGGCCAAGGTGACAAAATCACCGTCACCATCGAAAGCAACGGCGACGTACTGGAAAACGCGGCACCGAAGTTCACCGTCAAAGTCGATCAGGAACTGAAACAAGACCTGACCGTCACCTTGAGCAACGGCGCGACCGTGGTGATCAAAGCCGGCACCACCAGCGTTCCATACGAGCTGAAAGCCCAAGGCGACGACGTCTACAAAGACGGCGAAACCATCAAACTGAGCGTCACTGACGCAACGGTTCCAGGCAAGTCCTTCGAGAACCTGGTGCTCGGCGGCGAAGCCGTGGTGAAAGTCAGCGACACCCTCACCGAAGTGACGGCCACCCTGAGTGTGGATAAAACCACTGTCGCCGAAGGCGGCCAGATCACCTACACCGTGACCCTGACCAACACCGCTGGCCTGCCAATGGCCAGCCACGGTGAGCTGACCTTCAAACTCAGCGACGGCACCACGGTCAAGATCCCGGTCAATGGCACCACGGGCACTGCAGTGGTCTTTGCCAAGGACGACATCTTCACTGGCGGCCAGGCTCCGATCGTCAACAAGCTGGTTTCGGTCACCGGTAACGAGAACTTCGAGAAGCTGACGCTCAAAGACACCACGTTGACCACCACCGTGACGGATGAACCAAGTGGCCAGGGCGACCTGACCACCGTGGGTATCAGTGGTGTGACTTCGGTGATCGAAGGCCAATCGGCGCATTACACGCTGAACCTGAGCAACACCGCCAAGACCGATGTGACGGTGACCTTGAAGTACACTGGCACCGCGATCGATGGTGTGGATTTCAGCGGTGTAGTGACGGTCACGATTCCGGCCAACAGCAACAATGTCGGGTTCGATATCAGCACCCGCGATGACAAGCTGGTCGAAGGTGCCGAGAACTTCGTGATCACTATCGACAAGGCTACCGGTGGTTCCTTCGAAAACCTGGGGATCGATCCGGACAAGTCCAGCGTGATTACCACCATCGTCGACAACGACCACGCACCTGTGACTGTCGGCGGGGCCGTTACCGGTCTCGAAGACACGACCATGACCCTGACCTGGGACAACTTCAAGGTCACCGACGTCGATAACAACAGCCCGTTGAGCATCACCATCACCCAAGTATCGGGCGCTGGCGAGTTGCTGTTCAACGGCGTCAAGGTCACGGTTGGCCAAACCATCAGCCAGGCGGATATCGCCCTCGGCAAACTGACGTTTGTGCCCGCACGCAACGAGTCGGGTGCCGACGGTTATGGCGGCACCGGAGTGGGCAACAAAGCCGCGGATTACGCGCAGATCAAGTTCAAGCCTACCGATGGCTTCAACCTGGGCAATGAAGCGACCTTGAAGGTCGATATCACTCCGCAGGCCGATGCGCCAACACTGAGCATCGCCGGCACCAACGTGAACTCGACCGGCTTGATCAAGGAAACCTGGACCGGCCTGACTGCGCTGAACACCGGCTTCAACGGTGCAGGCAGCGGTGCACCAACCAACACCCTGAAATCGGTGATCGACGCGGCCGGCAAGCCAAACACCAGCACCACCGTCAGCGACGTGCAGGAAGGCAGTGTGACGGCTGGGGTTGCCTCGAAAACCTCCGGCCTGATTTACCTCGAAGCCGGCAAGGTCTACTCCTTCAGCGGTACCGGCGACGACAGCCTGCTGGTGACCATTGGCGGCCAGAACGTGGCCAGCGCCCTGTGGGGCAATGGCGGCACGCTCAACGGTAGCTTCACGCCGACCACCAGCGGTTACTACACCCTGGACATCTACCACCACAACCAGAGCGTCGCGGGCAGCTACGACGTCAACCTCAAGGTGGACAACGGTCCGGTGCTCAACCTGAGTAATGCCGGCGTGCCGATCTACACCGGGGTCAACGACCTGATCAATGCCGGTGTCACGGTTTCCGATCTGCACGGCAGCAACGGTGAGGGTTACTACGACGGTTACAAACTCAACACCGGTCCAGAAGGCGGCACCATCAAGCTGTCGGCCATCACCACCGAACTGACTGACAGGGACGGTTCCGAAAGCCTGAGCGTGAAGATCGGCGGGATTCCGGCGGGCTCCGTGCTCAGCGATGGCGCCGGTCATACCTTCACGGCCACCGCGACCAATGGCGAGGCGATTGTCACCGGCTGGAACCTCGGCACGCTGACCATCACCCCGCCGCCGTACCACAGCACCTCGTTCAACTTGACGGTGACGTCGACGTCCACCGAGCAGTTGGGTGGTTCCGCGCCAAGTACTGCGCAGATCCCGGTGACCCTGTACCCGGCGACGTACAACCCGATCATGGGCACGACCAAGGATGACAACATCCTGGGGACCGACAGCAATGACATCGTCATTGCCGACATCGGTGGCCTGAACGTGGTCCAGGGCAAGAACTACAACATCGCGTTCATGGTCGACACCTCCGGCAGTATGGACACCTCGATCAAGGCAGCGAAGGAGTCGCTGGCCCTGATGTTCAACACCCTCAAGCAAAGCCTGGGTGCGGACTCCTCGGGGACGGTGAACATCTTCCTGACAACCTTCGACAGCACCGTGAGCAAGACGCTGTCGGTCAATCTCAATGACCAGGGCGCGCTGGAGCTGCTGCAGGGCATGGTCAGGTCGATGCAGTCGGGCGGCGGCACCAACTACGAGGACGTCTTCAAGACCACGGCCAACTGGTTCCAGAGCGATCAGGCCACGGGCAACAAAGGCGCCACCAACCTGACGTACTTCATCACCGACGGTCAGCCCAACTACTACCAGAGTGGCGAGCAGACCAACCCGGTGGTAGCGGACTTCTACTACAGCACCACCAAAAACGACGGCAAGCTGGACGACTACTTGAACGTCAACAACTACAAACTGGGCGATACCGCGTATATCACCCTGGGCGGTGTGAGCCGCCAGTTGATCAACAGTAACGGCCAGGTCCTCAAATGGACGGAATACGAGCCGGGCAAGTGGTACAACTCCAATATCCTCGGCACGATCCGTGCGCAGGGTGACGGTACGTATGAGATCTCCTACACCGATGACAGGAATGGCACGACCAGCAACTCCAACAGCAGCTTCCTGTTGCTCAGTGGCCTGTCGCAGGTCGAGGCGATCGGCCTGAACAAGACCATCAAGCCGGCCGACCTGATTCCGTACGACACCGATGACAAGCCGCAAACCAACATCGATCCGAAGGACTTGGCCAATGCCATCCTCGGCCATTCCGAGGCGACCCTGCCGGGTGCCGACAAGGTCGATGGCGGTGATGGCAACGACATCATCTTCGGCGACCTGGTGAGCTTCAACGGCATTGCCGGCGAGGGTTACCAGGCCATGCAGGCCTTCGTTGGCCAGCAAACCGGGGTGGACGTCAGCAAGGTCACTGCCAGCAATGTGCACCAGTACGTCACCGAGCACTACAACGCGTTCGATGTGTCCGGGGCGCATGACGGTATCGATAACCTGCTGGGCGGTGCCGGCAACGACATCATCTTCGGCCAGGGCGGCGACGATGTGCTCGACGGCGGCAAGGGCAATGACATCCTGCTGGGTGGTACCGGCAAGGACACGCTGCTGGGCGGTTCGGGCAATGACATCCTGATCGGCGGCTCGGGTGCCGACACCTTCGTCTGGAAGTCAGGTGATACCGGCAATGACGTGATCAAGGACTTCAAGGCCAGCGAAGGTGACCGCATCGATCTGCGTGACCTGTTGCAGGGCGAGAGCGCCAGCACCATCGACAACTTCCTGAAAATCACCACGGTTGAAGGGGTATCGACGTTGCAGGTCAGTTCCGAAGGCAAGCTCAATGCCGCAGGTGGCATCGCCAACGCCGACGTGACGATCAAACTGGAAGGCAACAACTGGTCCGGTCAGAGCGTCAACTCGCTGGTGGTCGGCCTCGACCCAACCATCAAGATCGACCACAACAACAGTTGACCGGGTACCTGCCGACCGCCCACACGGGAGGTCGGCAGGCTTGTTCGAGTGACCGCCGGGGTGACGACTTGAGCGTTGCCCCGCATACTCACCTGCGTTGGCCTATGCTGCTGACAGCACGACGCTGGTTCATTCATGAGGGATTGTCGATGTTCTACGTGCAACGTGATGCACAGGGCCTGCTGGTGCGCGTAGAGGCTGCGCCCTACGCCGAGGCAACGGAAACGCTGCCCGCCGACCACCACGAGATCCAGGCCTGGTACGCCAACGAGGTGGTGGAAACCAGCCTCAAACAGCTTAAACAGAGTGACCTGGAGATGATCCGGGTACTCGACGACCTGATTCAGGTGCTGACCAGCAAAGGGGTGATTCGCGTCACCGACCTGCCGCCGGCCGCACAAGCCAAGCTGATGGACCGGACCCAGGCACGTGAAGCGCTGGGTGGGTTGAGCCATCTGATCAACGAAGATGAAAGCGGGCTGATCTGAGCCCCGGAGCGCACCCGGTCGACGGGTACGCTCATCCTCATTGTTACTGCCAGGGTTTCGGTTCGCCGAACAACTGGCCCTGCACCCCGTACAGACCCATCTCGCGAATCACCCGCAACTCCCCTTCGGTCTCCACCCGCTCGGCAATCAGCGGCAGGTCGATGCTGTGGGCGGCTCGCTGGATGGCTTCGATGAACAGGCGCTTGTCACTTTCCTGATCGATGGCGCGGATGTAGCTGCCATCGATTTTCAAGTAGGCCAGGCCCAGGCGCGACAGATTGCCGATCATGCTGAACCGTCCGCCGAAACGCTGCAGGCTAAGGGAGAACCCCAGCTCGCGCAGACGCTGGGTCAGTTGTTCGAGCACGGCTTGGTCAGGGAGTTGCTCCTCACCGATTTCCAGGGTCAGGCGTGGCCCCAGGTCCGAATGCTGGCGCAGGATCTCGAAGACCTTGTTCAGCGCCTGCGGATCGGCCAGGGTCGCGGCGGACAGATTGAGCGCCAGCGATTGCTGATGGCTGGCCATCTGCGTCAACACGCCCTCGAGCATCAGGCGGTCAAGCCGCGACATCCAGCCAAATCGCTCCAGCCACGGCAGAAAACGCCCGGCGGGAATGGTCTGGCCCTGCTCGTCGAGCAGGCGCGACAAGACTTTGTAATGCAGCACCAGGTCGGTGTCCTGGCTGGCCACCACCGGCTGGAAGTACAGCTGGAAGCGCTGTTGCTCGAGTGCCTGGTCCAGCAGCCGGTGCCAGGCATGATGGTCTTCGCCAACGGTCGCGGCCACGTTGTGCTCCAGGCACGCCCAGTTCGACTCGCCCTCGCCTTCCGCTTGCAACAGTGCCTGGTCGGCCAGGCTCAACACCGCCTGCGGCGTGTCGCCGTGGACGAACGGCGCCAGGCCGATCGCCGCCACCGTTGGTACGTCAGTCGCGCCGGTGGCATGCAGGCTGGCCAACGCACTGTCCAGGCTCTGTGCCAGTTGCTGCGCCTCTTCGCGGACCAGTCCTGGCGCCAGCACTGCAAATTCGCCGCCACGGATCCGGGTGACCAGGTTCTGGGTTTCCGGGTACCGCGCACACTCACGCGATAGCTGTTGGCCGACGGCCTGCAGCAACTGGTCGGTACGTTGCCCGCCCAGGCGCTGGTTGAGGCCCGCCAGGTCCTTGACCCGCAGCAGCAACAGATAACCGGTGCTCGCCTGTTCGGCATTGCTCACCCGGGCATTCAACTGCATCTCGAAATAGCGCCGGTTGGCCAAGCCCGTGAGGGTGTCCTGATAGGATTGCGCGCGCAGTTTCTCGCTGCGCTCGGCCTGCTCCTGGAACAGCGCCTTGAGCTTTTCGACCATCTGGTTCATCGCCTGCACCACACGCCGCAACTCAGGTGTGCGCGGCAGCTCCGGCAGGCTGAGGAACTCGCGCCGGGCAATCGCATGGGACTGCTTGACCATGTAGTCCAGCGGCTTGAGCTGGCGGCGCAGCAACAACGCCCCCAACACCGCGCTGACCGCGCCACACACCAGCAACCAGCCAAGGCTGCCCAGGGCGCTCTGCCAGAGCTTGGCCACGGCGAACATCGGATGGCTGATTACCTCGACCCTGGCCGCCTGTTCCCAGCCGCGGCTGACCAAGGCATCACCACCGGCTGGCTCCAGGCCGATCAGGTTGACGAACCACTGCGGTACCTTGCTCACGTCGGGTGTACCGCTGCGCTCGACAATGGCGCTGTCGGTCTTGAGGTCCACCACACGAATGCTCGCGTAATAACCGCTGTCGAAGATCGAGCTGACCAGCAGCTCGACCATCGCCGGGTCGTCGATGTTCGGGGTCAGCGACAACGCCAGCGCCGTGGCCGCGTCCTGGGCGTGGGAGCGCAGTTGATTGACGTACTGGGTCCGCGAACTTTCCAGGCTGACCATGAAGCTGCCGGTGAAGGCGACCACCAGGAACAGGCAGATAGCAAGCAACAACTGTTTGAACAATGACATCTGAACGCGTGCTCCTAGTGGGTCGTCTCGGCCGGAAATCCCTCGGCCTGCATTTTTTTCAACACATCCTGCCAACGGGACAGGCGCTTGGTATCGCCGACTTTCTGGTTACCCTTGGCACCCGGTAGCCACAAGCCCTGCGCATTGAAGGAGTAGACCGGCAACAGGTCGGTACGCTGGCTGGCGGGCGCAATGGCGTCGACCAGGCTGTCGAGCACCAATGGCATCGCGTCCGGGCTGGCATAGTAGGTCAAGACCATGTGCGCGCGGTTCTGGCGCAGGGCCTTGACGTAGGTGATACGCAACTTGTCGCTGGAAACCCCGAGATGGCGCAGGCTGAAGTATTTGGCGATCGCATAGTCTTCGCAATCTCCGGCGCCCTTCCATAAGCCTTCGACGGGTGTTTCCCAATAATCGACCTGACGCCACAGGTCGATGTCTTCCACGTAACGCATCTGCTTGTTGAAGAACAGATTGACCACTTTGAGCTGCTCGAGCTCCGGCACTTGCTGCTGTGTGGCCAGCAGGTGCTGCCAGGCATCGATCCGCTGCTTGCCCTCGCCTAGCGGCCCGTACAAGGCCTCTGCCCGCCGACTGATCAGCGAGAAGTCCCAATCGGCCTGCAGGGCACCGAGCATGACACTGCCGATCAGCAGTGCCGAGCACAGCCAACGCCAGGTCAAAGTGAGTGCGCAACGTGCCAGCAATGCAGTGATTCCGGGAGGGCGGTGGGGAAATCGATGATGGTGCAGCCTGGATCGGTAAAAGACAATGGCACGATGCAATCACTGCGCGCAGGCTAAACTTGAAGGACCGACCAAGATCACAGCGCCGCGTTTGCCATCCGCTCATCCGGCACCTATGCCTGTGGCGTTAAACGCTCGAAAAAGGCATTGTCTCGCCCGTTTGACAAGCTGGCACCCAGTCACTAGTGTGCATTGGATCCAATATTTACTTCTACTGTCGGAGGGCATTGTCGTGGCACAGAAGCCCAACCCACTCAGCACCATTACCGTCAGCGGCCCTATCCCCGCTCACCTGGCTCGTGCGGTGATCGAAGAGACCCTGCGCTCGGCGATTCTCGACGGGCGCCTGCCCTGCGGCACCGCACTGCGCCAGCAAGACCTGGCCGACCTGTTCGGCGTCAGCCGCATGCCGGTACGCGAAGCGCTGCGCCAGCTCGAAGCGCAATCGCTGCTGCATGTCGTCGCCCACAAAGGCGCGGTCGTGGCGCCTCTGATCGAAGGTGATGCCGCCGAGACTTATGCGCTGCGCATCCTGCTGGAGTGCGAGGCCCTGCGCTTGTCGATTCCGCTGCTCGATGAAGCGGATTTCGCCGAGGCAGCGAGCCACATCGACCACCTGGAAACCGAGACCGATTACGCCGAAATCGGCCGGCTCAATCGCCTGTTCCATATGGCCCTGTACCGCAAGGCGCCCAACCGTCGGTTGCTGACCCTGATCGAAAACGGCTTGTGGGAAGAAGAACGCTTCCTGCGCTTCAACCTGGGGTCCATGGGGCTGGGCAAACTCACCCAGGAAGATCACCGCGAACTGCTGCGCATCGCCCAAGCCGGGGACATTGCCCTGGGCGTGGCCAAACTGACGCACCACCTCAATCGCGCGGTGGACGTCATCACCCGCTATCTGAACAGCGTCGAGTCCCAGGGCAAGACCTCAGCGAACTGATACTCGCAGGTGCACAGGCGAAAAAAAACGCGATGAGCCCAGCCGGGCTCATCGCGTTTTTGCCAGTGCTACGAGGCTTCAGATCTTGAAGCTGTCCACCAGTTGCTTCAGGCGATTGGCCTGCAGCGACAGGGCATCGCAATCCTTCAAGGTTTCATTGAGGTTGGCCACACCTTGCTGGTTCAGCAGGTTGATCTGGTTGATGTCGACGTTGAGGGTCTCCACCACGGCGGTCTGCTCTTCCGTCGCGGCTGCCACCGACTGGTTCATGCCGTCGATCTCGGTGATGCGCTGGGTCACGCTGACCAGTCGCGCACCCGCCTGATTCGCCACTTCGACACTTTCTTCGCTGGAGAGCTGGCTGGCGTTCATGGTCGATACCGCCTCACGCGAGCCGACTTGCAGCGAGGTGATCATCTTGTGGATTTCTTCGGCCGACTCCTGGGTGCGGTGAGCCAGGTTGCGCACTTCGTCCGCCACCACGGCAAACCCGCGCCCGGCTTCACCGGCACGCGCCGCTTCGATTGCGGCGTTGAGCGCCAGCAGGTTGGTCTGCTGGGAGATGCCTTTGATCACATCGAGAATGTGCCCGATGTTGTCGGTGCTGGCGTTGAGGGTTTCGATCTGGGTGCAGGACAGACTGATTTTCTGCGACAGCTCGGTCATCGCCAGAATGGTCTGCTCCACCACTTGGCGCCCGTCGTCGGCCTGCTCGCTGGCGCCGCTGGCGTGTTGCGAAGCGTCCGCCGCGTTGCGGGCGATTTCCTGGGTCGCTGCGCCCAGTTCATTGATGGCCGCGGCGACGCTGTTGGTGCGTGCACTTTGCTCATCGGAACCGACGATCGAGGCATTGGAGGACGCCATCACTCGTTGCGACAAGTCGTGCACCTGGCGGGTGGCCGACGAAACTTCGCTGATGGAGGCATGAATGCGCTCCACGAACTGGTTGAAGGCCCCGCCCAGTTCACCGAATTCATCCTTGCTTTCCACGGCCAGGCGGCGAGTCAGGTCGCCCTCACCCTGGGCGATGTCCTGCATGGCGCGGCCCATGGTGGTCAGTGGGCGCATCAGCACTTGGATCAACAGGCTCAGCAGCACGGCAATGGCGGTCACGGCGACGAACATGGCGATCAAGGCCGAGGTGCGGAACTTGCCCAGGGCGGCGTAGGCCTTGTCCCGGTCGATCGACAGGCCTATGTACCACTGCGCATTCGGCAGACCGTTGACCGGGGTAAAGGACAGGATGCGTTCCTGCTGGTTGAGCAGCACGTCCTGGTTGCCCGCACCGACACGCACGTTAGCGCCTGGGTAGATGTCCTTGAGGTTTTTCATCACCTGGTCTTTGTCCGGGCTGACGATTACCTGGCCGTCGGCGCTGACCAGGAACGCATGGCCGATGCCGCCGAAGTCCACCGAGTTGATGATGTTGACCAGGGTCGCCAGGCTCAAGTCGCCGCCCACCACACCCAGCAGTTCGCCATGCTTCTTGACCGGCATGGCGATGGTCACCACCAGCCCGCCGACTGCAGCCATGTAGGGCGGGGTCAGCATGGTTTGGTCAGCCGCGACCGCCTGCTTGTACCAGGGGCGCTGGCGCGGGTCGTAGCCCTCGGGCATTTTCGCGTCAGGGCGCTGGGTAAACACTCCGTTTGCCTGGCCGACGTAGGTGAACTGGAAGTTCGAGGTGAAGGCCGGCTGGTCGACCAGGCCTGGGAAGTCGGCGTTGGCGCCCTGGTGCGCGACGTTCTGCGCCAGGTTCTCCAGGACCAGGATCCGCCCACTGAGCCAGTTCTGCACGCTACTGGCGGTCAGGGCCCCTGCTTGCTGGACCGAGGTGTCGAGGTTTTGCTGGATGGTGTTGCGCTGCAGGTAGTCGTTATACAAAGTGAACAAGGCGAACGCCAGGACCACGACGCCCGAAGCGGCCAACAGGATTTTATGGCTGAACTTGAGATTCATGTCAGGGGACTTCTCATGCGAAAGAGTAGGGATGCGTTCCGGGTGCAACATTCCATGTGACGCCATAGGCCGCTCTGTGGCCGCTCTACTTTGGTGCACGCATGTCTCCCCCACTCTTTCGGCACCAAGTCGGGAAAACTTAGGCTTTTGTGCAGAACCCGGGACAATCTCTGCAAAAACCCGGTGAATGGCGGGCTAGAGCACTTTCATTGAGGTTTATCGAGGGCGTGAAGCGGCGGCAGTTGCAAAAATCACAGGCCTTGATGACAATGCGACTAATTATCATTTGTGACGTCCAGGCTGTCGCGTTCATGCCCTCTCCTGAGTCAGCGGTACAGGTGCTCTACAGCAACCACCATGGTTGGCTCAATACGTGGCTGCGCAGCCGCCTGGGCAATGCCGCCGATGCGGCGGATCTGGCCCAGGACACGTTCGTGCGCCTGTTGCAGCGGACCGAGCGACTCGAACTCAAGGCCCCCCGCGCCTTCTTGCGGACCATTGCCCGTGGCCTGGTGATCGATCACTGGCGCCGTGCGGAGATCGAGCGCGCCTACCTGGAAAGCATCGCCCACCTGCCCGAAGCCGAAGCGCCGAGTGCCGAAGCGCGGGCCTTGGTGCTCGAGTTGCTGGAGCGCATAACGCGGATGCTCGAAGGCCTCAAGCCGAAGGTGCGCAAGGCGTTTGTGTTGGCCCAGTGCGAGGGACTGCCCCATAAGCAGATCGCCGAGCAGATGGGGTTGTCCTTGCGGTCGGTGGAGCGGTACGTCGCCGATGCGCTCTATCACTGCTACGTGCTGCGTTATGAGGGCCAGGCGGGTGAGTAATCTGCGCGCCCACGGCGAACCCCACCAGCAGGTGGTCAAGCAGGCCATCAGTTGGCTGCTGCGCCTGCGCAATAACGCCAGCAACCCCAAGCTCCAGGCGCAATGTGAGCGGTGGCGCACGGCACACCCGGAACACGAACTGGCCTGGCAGCGGGTGCAGTCGCTGCAACAAGAGTTGAGCGCCAACCTGCGGGCGGTGCCGGGTGCCCAGGTCGCGCTGCACACCCTGGAACAGAGTGCGCAACGCCTGGACCGTCGCCAGGCCCTGAAGCTGCTTGGCGGCGCGCTGTTGCTGGGCTCTGCCGCGTGGCTCGGTCGGGAGCAGATGGGCGGGTTGCAGTGGAACGCCGATTTCGCCACCGCCACGGGCGAGCGCCGCGGCTTCCAGTTGCCAGACGGCACTCGCCTGCGCCTGAACACCGACAGCGCCGCCAACCTGGATTTCACCGCCGGGCAACGCCTGATCAAGCTGGCACGTGGCGAAATCATGGTGACCTGCGGCAGCAGCCTGACGCCGACCCCGGGCCAGCCGTTGCGGGTGCAAAGCGAGCACGGTCTATTCGAGGCGAGCACGGCACGGTTTGTCGTGCGCCAGGAGCGCGACTGCACCCGGCTCAGCGTCACCAGTGGCAGTGTCGCAGTGCTTGCACCGCAGGCGACGGACGGGGCGCCGATGCGGGTCCAGGCAGGGCAAAGCTACCTGATCACCCCTGCCCTGGCGGCGCCTGCCCCGCCTCTGGCGATGGACCCCGGTGCCTGGGTGGATGGCTTGATCGTCACGCGCAACATGCGCCTGGCGGATTTCCTCAAGGAAGTGAGCCGCTACCGCCGTGGGCATCTTGCCTGCGCCTCGCAGATCGCCGACTTGCGTCTGTCTGGGGTGTTCCGCCTGGAGGATACCGACAAGCTGCTGGCCATCGTGGCGCAGACGCTCCCCGTGCAGGTGCGCTATCGCACACGCTGGTGGGTGACCGTGGAGCGCCAGGTGTGATTTTTGGCGGGTTTTCCAGCGTAGTCCGGCTTAGACAGTAAGCACTTCAATCTGCCTTGAGCGACTCCCACGGAAACCCATGATGACTGTTCGCACCCACCTTTCCCTGCCCTGCCCCTGCGCCCCAGACTCACCGTCCGCCAGCTTGCTGCGCCAAGCCATCCGCGCCGCGCTGTTCTCCACCGCACTGGGGGTGAGCGCACTGCCGTTGCTCGCCCATGGCGCGGATGCCAGCGTGGCCAGTGCCAGCCGTAGCTATGACATCGCCGCCGGCCCCTTGAGCGATGTGCTGAATCAGTTCGCGCGCCAGGCCGGCATCACCCTGTCGACCACTCCCGAACTCACCCAGGGCCGGCAATCGCCTGGGGTGCAGGGCGACTACTCGGCAGATCAGGCCTTGAGCCACGTGCTCAACGGTTCGGGCCTACAGGCGGTCAGCCAGGACGGCAGCAGTTACGTCCTGCGGCCGCAAGCCGAAGGCGCAGCACTGAATCTGCCGACCACCGACATCAAGGGTTTTGCCCTGGGTAACGCACTGGGCAGCATGGAAGGCTACAACGCCACTCACAGTCAGGTCGCCACCAAGACCAGCACTGCCCTGCTGGAAACCTCGCAAAGCGTGTCGGTGGTCACTCGCCAGCAAATGGACGACCAGGGCGCGCAAACCGTTTCCCAGACCATGCGCTACACCCCGGGCGTGCTGACCAACCCCTATGGCGCCACCCATCGCTACGACTACGTGGCCATGCGCGGCTTCAACGATGGCTCGGTGGACAACATCTACCTCGATGGCTTGAAGTCCATGGGGGACAGCGGCACTTACAGCAGCATGCAGATCGACCCGTACTTCCTGGAGCGCGTGGACATCCTCAAGGGACCTTCCTCGGTACTCTATGGGCGCAGTTCGCCCGGTGGCCTGGTGGCGCTTACCAGCAAGAAGCCCCTATACGAGGCCTATCATCAGGTTCAAGCCACGGTCGGCACGCAGGGCCAACAAGGTATGGGTTTTGACTTCAGCGGCCCTGTAGACGACGACAAGCGCATTGCCTATCGCCTGACCGGCCTTGCCGACAAATCCGACACGCAATTCGATCACAACAAGGAAAAGCGCTTCGCCCTGGCACCGACCTTGAGCATCGACTTCACCGACGACACCTCACTGACCCTGCAGGCCTACCTGCAGCACGATCCCGATGGCGGCTATCACAGCGGTATGCCGGCCGATGGCGCACTGCATCAGCGCAATGGCCAGCGCATCTCGGAGCACTTCTTTGAAGGCGAACCGGGAGTCGATGGCTACCAGCGCGACCAGCAGTCTTTCGGCTACCAGTTCGAACACCGCTTCAATGATGTTTTCACCGCGCGGCAGAACTTCCGTTACCTGGACTCCAAGGTCAAACTCGACCAGATCTATGGGTATGGCTGGACCACCCCCACCAGCAATGAGCTGAACCGCTACTACACCGGTGGCGATGAGAAGCTGCATTCGTTCATCATCGATAACATGCTCCAGGCCGAGTTCCTCACCGGCGACAGCAAGCACACGGTATTGATGGGCGCTGACTACCAGCGGCGCAAGACTGTGGTCGACTGGACCAGTGGTTCGGTGGCGCCGATCAATGCCTTCGACCCGGTGTACGGCAACGCCGAGATCACCTACTACGATCCATTGAGCTACCTGCGTCGCCTGGAGCAGACCGGCGTTTACCTGCAGGACCTGATCGAGATGGACCAGTGGCGGTTCTCCCTGGGCCTGCGTCAGGACTGGGTAGAAACCTCGGAAGAAAACCGCCTGGCCGAGTTCAATCGCCCGGAAGGCACCGAGGTCAACGACAAACGCACCAAGCTGACCGGACGCGCCGGGGCGCTGTATCTGTTTGATAACGGCATTGCGCCGTACATCAGCTACTCCGAGTCGTTCAATCCGAACTCCTACGCAGACAGTGCGGGCAACCCCTTGGCACCGACCGATGGCACCCAATGGGAAGTGGGCTTGAAGTACCAGCCACCCGGGACGGACAACCTGTTCACTGCATCGCTGTTCCGCATTGACCAGGAGAACCTGGCGACCAAGCTGCCCCAGGAAAACTTCTATCGTGCAGTCGGGGCCGTTCGCTCCCAGGGCCTGGAGCTGGAAGCACACACCCAGGTGACCGACAACCTGAAAGTGCTCGGCAGCTACACCTTTACCGACATCGAGTACTCCAAATCGATGATCAGCACCCTGAGCACCGACACCGATGTGATCGAAAACAAGGGCAACTCGCCGACTCAGGCACCACGCCATATGGCCTCGCTGTGGGCGGACTACCTGTTCGATAGCGCAGCACTCGATGGCCTGCGCCTGGGCGGTGGCGTGCGATATGTCGGCTACAGTTGGGCGGATGCCGAGAACACCATGAAGGTGCCTGCGTACACGCTGTTTGATGCTTCGATCGGCTACGACCTGGGCAAGGTGGGCCTGAAGGGGGTCGATGTGCGCCTGAATGCCAACAACCTGACTGACGAATCCTACATTGCGTCCTGTGCCAGCCTGAGCTTCTGCTACATGGGCGAGGAACGTAACGTGGCGGCCACGGTGAGCTACCAGTTCTAACTGCGGGTCATTCCAACAAAGCCAGCGCCTGGGCTCAGCCGCTGGCTTTGTTGTCTCTGCAGCAAGCTATGGGGCCCTGCAGAGGCTTTGGTTACCCCTGAAACGACAAAACCCCTGTCTGCAATGCAGACAGGGGTTTCGGAATTCAATCTTGACGATGACCTACTCTCACATGGGGAAACCCCACACTACCATCGGCGATGCATCGTTTCACTGCTGAGTTCGGGATGGGATCAGGTGGTTCCAATGCTCTATGGTCGTCAAGAAATTCTGTGTACCGGTCCGTTGCGCTAGCAACGTGCCGATGAAATTCATGGACTTCTACAAAAACAAAACCCCTACCTGCATACGCAGATAGGGGTTTCGGAATTTAATCTTGACGATGACCTACTCTCACATGGGGAAACCCCACACTACCATCGGCGATGCATCGTTTCACTGCTGAGTTCG
>NZ_FYEC01000008.1:0-46994 GCF_900187635.1 Pseudomonas sp. Irchel 3H3
TGCGCGGTGTAGCTTCTACTTCCTAAGACGCTGACGAAGTCAGCAATCTTTTGATCTGGCTCTGGCTCTGGCTCTGGCTCTGGCTCTGGCTCTGGCTCTGGCTCTGGCTCTGGCTCTGGCTCTGGCTCTGGCTCTGGCTCTGGCTCTGGCTCTGGCTCTGGCTCTGGCTCTGGCTCTGGCTTTTGCTTTGGCTCTGGCTTTTGATCCTGGGCGCCCCGTTAACCACGCTGGCCGAACGCAGGCTTGAAGCCGTGGGTAACCCGGCAGGACGCCGGGTTAGCCGCCCCGCGCCATGGATGGCGCGTGGCGGCGGCCCACGGATTCAAGCCTGCGTGAGGGCACACCGAGCCTAAGCGAGGGTGCCGAGTGGTGGGGCAAGAGCCTTTTGCTTACTTTTGGGCTCCTCCAAAAGTGAGCCGCTGTAAAAGCGGAACCATAGGAGGCCGTTACCGCAAAAATGGATATGTACTCGGCCGAATCCAACACCTCCGGTAGGCCCACAGGCCGCCACAAAGCTGTGTAGATACCTACGCCCATCGCGGGCTAGCGGCATGTCAGGCACCATCAATCCTTCTCGGTCCCCCCTCCCGGGGTAATCACCTGGACGCCCATGCGTGGCGTCGCCAGGTCCAGGCCGGCCTCGTCCATATGGCGCTTGAGCGACAGGTTGAACGCCCGTGACACTTCCCACTGCTTGATTGGTGCGGTCTTGAACCGGGCGCGCAGGATCGCACTGCCGGACTCGAAACTCTCGACGCCCTGGATCTCCAGCGGCGACCAGATGTTGCGGCGTTGCAGCGGATCGTTACGGATTTTCTGGCCGACGTCGCGCATCAGTTTGATCGCTTCGTCGATTTCCATGTTGTAGGGCACCGCCACGCGGAAGATGGCGTAGCCGAACTCGCGCGAGTAGTTCTTGATGCTTTTGATTTCGCTGAACGGGATGGTGTGGACGATGCCGTCGATGTCCCGCAGGCGTACGGTGCGGATGGTCAGGCCTTCGACAGTGCCCAGGTGGCCGCCGACGTCGACGTAGTCGTCGATGGCCAGGGAGTCCTCGATGATGATGAACAGCCCGGTGATCAGGTCGGCCACCAGCGACTGCGCACCAAAACCAATGGCCAGGCCGATGACGCCGGCACCGGCCAGCAGCGGGGTGACGTTCATGCCCATGTTGGCCAGGGCGACGATCAGCGCGATGATGAAAATCGCCACGAACAGCACGTTGCGAATCAGCGGCATCATGGTCTGCGCACGGGCATTGGCCAGGCCTTTGCGCGAGCGGGTGAGGGCGTGGTGCACGGCGGTGTCGCTGAGGATCCAGATCAACCAGGCGAAAATCAGGGTGCCGGCCAGGCTGAACAATTTGACGCTCACGTCATGGCCTTCGCCTTCGGTGAAGCGGATCAGCGACATGCCCCAGACCCGCAGGCCCAGTTCGATGAACACCAGCCAAATCGCCAGGTGCACCAGGGTGTAGCAGAAGCTCTTGAGGCGTTCGGAGTACAGCGCGTGGCGCTTGGCCCCGCGTTGCGGCTTGAGGGAATGCCGGCGAACCAGGCCGTTGATGACCATGCACACCACCAGCAGCACGGTGCAGATCAGCGCCTGGCGCAGGGCGGTGCTGGTGTCGCCTGCCGAGACGAAGGTGGCAAACAGGGAGATGCCCACCAGCACCAGGGCTGGCAGGTACCAGAAGGTACCGAGGATCTCGATCGTGTCGCTGAGGGCGCGGCGGGTCAGGCGTCGCGACAGCGGCTGGTTGCGGATCAGGTGCGCGATGGGACGACGGAAACGCAGGATGAACAGGCCGGTAGACAGGGCGGCCAGTACATTGGCCACGGTGGCGGTGGCGTGGGCCAGGTGAATCCCCAGGCTGGCCACCAGCCTTGGGTCGTTCAAGGCTTCGCCGAATGCGGCAAAGCTGCCGATCAGCCACAGCGGGCGGAAGGCCTGGTGCCGCAGGATGTACAACGCGCGGTGGCGGTGCGGACCATCGAGCAGGGAAAAGGCAATCACGCAGACTGCCGAGAAGCAGGTCCCCACGACCAGTGCATAGGCCAGCACCATCGCCAGGTACTTGCCCAGGGAGGGCGGCAGGGCGTAGCTCATGTAGACGGTGATCACCAGGGCGATCAGCCAGGGCCCGAGCTTGCGCAGGGCGAAGCGCACCAGGTCCCAGGTCCGGGGATGTTGTGGCAGCTCTTCGGTCAGGCCGAAGCGCATGCGCAAGCGGTGGCTGAGCCAGATCAGGGCCGCGGCGAGCAGGCTCCAGAGCATCAGCACCACGGCAAAGCCAAAGATGATCGGCAGCCACTCGCTCGCCGGCAGCATCAGGCTGCTGAATTCTTCCTTGGCCTGGTCAAATTCGGCGCTCCAGCGGGTGATCGGGCTGTCGGCGCCGGTGAGTTGTTTTTCCAGGCTCGACAGGGTGCCGCCGATCAGGCCCAGCACGCCTTCTTCCGCGGGTGGCTGGGCCTTTTTCGTGGCGTCGCGCAGTTTTTTCAGGTCGGCCAGCAGCTTGGCCCGTTGCTGGTCGTTTTCCAGCGACTTGATCACTTCGTCCAGCGATTGCCCCAACGGCTCGTTCGCTTGCGGCTGGGTTTTGCTGGAGCTGCCGAGCAGGCTCGGCAAGCCGACCGCCTGGGCCGACGCCACGGGCAGCAACAGCAGCAGGCAAATGAACAACGTGGACGGCAGGGCGAACAGGCGAGCAAACACTAGGCGGTCAACCTCAACAGGTGCAGGTTGACCGAGTGTACGAGCGGGGCAAAGCCAATGCGAGCGTGGCGGGTGCTTTTATTCGTTGAGCTTGGCGAGGATCTTGATGACCACGGTGGCGAGAATCACCAGCATGCCGATCCACATCGAGAACACGCCGGCGTTCTTGTCGCGAAAGTTGAAGCCGATGGCCAGCAGGATCATCCCCGACAGGATCGGAATGAGCATGGAGTTGAACAAAGACATCGAGATCATGGCGACAGCCTTAGAAAGGTACAGGTTTAAGTTTAGGTGGCTTTTGCGTCAACGGGCGTGATGAATGTCAACGCCAGGGCAATTCGCGGCGAGGGCACCAGCACCCTCGCCGTGACGGGTCATGGCAATTCGCGGCAGGCGTAGAACGCGCTCAGCACTTTGACCAGGTGCACCAGGTCGTGGCTGCCGCACAGTTCGCGGATCGAGTGCATGGCGAACGTCGGCAGGCCGATGTCCACGGTTCGCACGCCCAGGTGGCTGGCGGTGATCGGGCCGATGGTCGAGCCGCAACCCATGTCACTGCGCACCACGAAGCTCTGCACGGGTACTTCTTCGGCCATGCACAGGTGGCGGAAGAAACCGGCGGTTTCACTGTTGGTGGCGTAGCGCTGGTTGCTGTTGACCTTGATCACCGGGCCGGCATTGAGTTTCGGGCCATGGTTGGCGTCGTGCTTGTCGGCGTAGTTGGGGTGCACGCCGTGGGCATTGTCGGCCGAGATCAACAGGGATTTCTGGATGGTGCGCACGAACTCCTCACCTTCGGGCAGCAGGCGGCGCAGGGTCTGCTCCAGCATCGGGCCGTCGGCACCGCAGGCCGAGCAGGAGCCGACTTCTTCGTGGTCGTTGGCGACAAACACGCAGGTCTCGTCAGTCTCGGCGCTCAGCAGCGCTTGCAGGCCGGCGTAGCACGACAGCAGGTTGTCCAGGCGCGCACCGGCAATGAAATCGCCGTGCAGGCCAATCACCGCAGCACTTTGGGTGTCGTAGAAGCTCAACTCGTAGTCCAGCACCACGTCGGCATTCAGGCCGTGTTCCAGGGCCAGTTGGTTGGTGAGCACGGCGCGGAAATCGACGCGCTCGTCACCGGCAAATTGCGCGAGGATCGGCGGCAGTTCGGTCTGCGCGTTGATCGCCCAGCCCAGGTTGGCCTCACGGTTGAGGTGAATGGCCAGGTTGGGAATGGTGGCGATCGGCGCCTTGAAGTCGATCAACTGGCTTTCGACCTTGCCGTCGCGGCGGAAGGTCACGCGTCCGGCCAGCGACAGGTCGCGGTCGAACCAGGGGGCAAGCAGCGCGCCGCCATAGACTTCGACGCCCAGTTGCCAGAACCCCTGGCGTTGCAGTTCAGGTTGCGGTTTGACCCGCAGGCACGGGCTATCGGTATGGGCGCCGACCATGCGAATGCCGTCGTACAGCGGCGAGTTGCGGCCCAGCTTGATGGCCACGATCGAGGAGTCGTTACGGGTTACGTAGTAACGACCGTTGGCTTCGGTAGTCCAGGACTCGCGCTCGTCAAGGCGCTGATAGCCCGCCGCTTCCAGGCGCTGGACCAGGCTGGCAGTGGCATGAAAGGGGGTAGGGGAGGCCTTGAGGAAGTCGATCAGGCCTTGGTTCAACTCTTCGCGCATAAGTAGCTCCAGACAGCAGTGCCGCGAGTTTAACGTATTGGCCACACGCATTGGGCAAGTGCGTGTGGCGCACGGCAATCGACTCGCGACACGGGATCAATGTGCCAAACGCTTGCGCAGGTAGGCAATGATGGTTTGTTCGTCCGCCGACTTTGCCGGCTTGGGCAGGTGTTTCGGCCAGCGTCCCTGGTCGGGGCCGAAGAACTGCTTTCGCGTGCCTTCGTCCCAACGCAGAATCTCCCGCGAAGCCGACTCCCACCATTCATGACGACACACTTCGTAGTACGGGTGCTCGGGGGCGGCACTGCCATAGAGCAACGCACGGCCGACCTTTTTCACCGCACCACGCTTGTTGCGCAGCTTCCACTTGATGCGCAGGCGCTGCCACGGCGAGGGGATCGGTTTGCAGCGGGGCACCTCGGTGCACAGCGTGGGCAGTTCGGCGCGGAAGCGTTCGCCATGCAGGCTGAAGAAGTGCTTTTGCATGGCATGGAAAAAGCCCTTCTCGGCGAAGTAGTGGTAGATGTAGCGGTTGGCTTCATGCACCGGCTTGTCGCGCATGGCGAAGGACAGGGCGATCTGTTCGATGGTGTGGATATCGAACCCATCGCGGGTCCACTCGTCGATCAACTCGATGCTGCGTTCAAGCAAGGGGCTATCGCTGTCGGTGACGCCACACAGGCCACTGTTGTACAGCTTGAACCCGTTGTCAGGCGTGACCCCGTGGGCTTGCAGGCAAGTGCCCAGCTTGAGGTAGTCCGCGCGTTCGCAGACAGTGCGCCAGTCGTACTCGAAGCGATCCATCACGTACTGGCCGGGGCCAATGTGCTCGAACACCCGCAGGGGGTTGTCGAGGAACAGCGTGTCGGTGTCGACGAACAGGGTCTTGTGCGCCAGCGTCAGGCCGTAGGCAATGGCGCAGGCCTTGCGCCGGTGGTGATAGCCGTTGCTGCCCTGCCAGGCGGTCATGATCTCATCGCTCAGGGCGATGGTTTCGACCGGCCAGCCGGCGTAGTCCTGCGGGCGATCGGTGAGGACGCGGATGCACAGCGGCTCGGCCTTTTTCAGTTGGGCCAGCGCCGTGAGGATGCTGAACTTGGCTTCGCGCCGGTACACGTCCTTGTCGCCGTAGACCAGATAGAGCAACTGCTGCGGCGCTTTCTCAAGGGGCGTCGACGGTTGTGGGGAGTCAGGCGTCATCGGTCCAGGCGTCCTTCAGGTTTCGACGGGTTGCTTGAAAGGGCTTCAAGGCGCTCAAAAGGGTGCCGGGCACTCAAAGCGCAGGCGTTCACCACTTTGCGGGTGGGTAAAGCTCAGCATGCTGGCGTGCAGGCACAGCCGAGGATACGCCGCCAGGGCTTGGGGGTGGGCGTACAGCCCGTCGCCCAACAGCGGATGGCCGATGGAGAGCATGTGCACGCGCAATTGGTGCGAGCGACCGGTAATCGGCGTCAGCTCCACCCGGCACCAGTCACCACAGCGCTCCAGCACGCGCCAGAAGGTCAGCGCATGTTTGCCGAACTCGTGGTCGACCACGTGGCGTGGTTTGGTCGGTGGGTCGTAGCGCAGCGGCAGATCGATACTGCCACTGTCCAGTTCCGGTTGGCCCCAGCACAGCGCCGTGTAGGCTTTTTCGGTTTCACGGTCGTGAAATTGCCGAGACAGTTCGCGATGGGTATCCGGGTCGCGGGCCAGCAGGATGATCCCCGAGGTTTCCCAGTCCAGTCGATGGACGATACGCGCTTCCGGGTAGCCGTTTTCCTGCAGGCGAGTAATCAGGCAGTCCTTGTTGTCGTCGGCGCGGCCAGGCACCGAGAGCAGCAGGGTAGGCTTGTTCACCACCAGGACAGCGGCGTCCTGGTGGAGGATGTGGATATTGGACAACGGCATTAAAACAGCCTCGTAACAAACGCCAACGGCGACTCAGGCCCCTCCAGCAAACCTGGGGGACCTGAGCCGCCGTGGCTCCAGCCGGATCGACTCAGCGATCTGGCAGGGTGATATTGAGTTCCAGGATCGAGCAGCTGCCCTGGTTTTCCAGTGCGACATGCACGTCGTCGGACCCGATATTGACGTACTTGCGGATCACCTCGACCAGTTCCTTTTGCAAGGCTGGCAGGTAGTCAGGGGTGCTGCGCTGGCCGCGTTCATGCGCCACGATGATCTGCAGACGCTCTTTCGCTACCGACGCGGTGCTGGTTTTTTTGCTGGCGCGAAAGAAGTCAAAAAGATTCATTATCTACCTCCAAAAAGGCGCTCGAAGAATCCCTTCTTCTCAACATCAAGGAACCGGTGTTCCACGGTTTTGCCCAACAGACGATCGACGGCATCGCTGTACGCCTTACCGGCGTCGCTCTGGTCGTCGAGAATCACTGGCACGCCTTGGTTGGAAGCCTTGAGTACGGCTTGCGACTCTGGAATCACGCCAAGCAGGGTGACGGCCAGAATCTCCTTGACGTCTTCGACGCCAAGCATTTCGCCGTTGCTGACGCGCTCAGGGTTGTAGCGAGTCAACAGCAGGTGTTCCTTGATCGGGTCTTCGCCGTTTTCGGCGCGTCGCGATTTGCTGGCCAGCAGGCCCAGCATGCGGTCCGAGTCACGTACCGAGGACACTTCCGGGTTGGTCACGACAATCGCTTCATCAGCGAAGTACATGGCCAGGTGGGCGCCTTTCTCGATGCCCGCCGGGGAGTCGCAGACCACGAATTCGAAATCTTCCTTGAGTGCCATCAGCACCTTTTCCACGCCTTCGACGGTCAGCGCGTCTTTGTCGCGGGTCTGACTGGCTGCCAGGACGTAGAGGTTCTCAAGGCGCTTGTCCTTGATCAGGGCCTGCTGCAGGTTGGCTTCGCCATTGACCACATTGACGAAGTCATACACCACACGACGCTCGCAACCCATGATCAGGTCGAGGTTACGCAGGCCGACGTCGAAGTCGACGATGACTGTTTTGTGACCACGCAGAGCGAGGCCGGTACCGATAGCGGCGCTGGTGGTGGTCTTACCCACACCACCCTTGCCGGATGTAACCACGAGAATCTTGGCCAAGGTGTTTCACCCCTAAGGAAAAAGGACTTTTAGCCCCGAAAAACATCTCTTGAAAACTACTGCAGTCGGACAGCCTTGGCTGGAATCGGGCCTGGGGCAGGGTTTACCTCCGGTAAACACCGCTCTACGCCATTTTCCTACTTCGTTTGAGCCGTTTTCACTACGTTTTAGAGATGCTTGGAAAATGCGGCAGTATCCGTTAAAGCCGAATGATGTTCAACACGTCGCCCGACAGGCTGACTTGTACGCCGGCCCCCCAGAGCGGGTCGCGACGAAGATCTTCGGAAACCTTGTAATGACCGGCGATGGACAGCAGTTCAGCGCTCATTTGCTGGCAGAAAATCCGTGCCTTGGTGTCGCCTTTGACCCCGGCCAGCGCACGACCGCGCATCGGCCCGTATACATGGATGTTGCCATCGGCCAGAAGTTCCGCCCCGGGGCTGACCGAGGACACCACCACCAGGTCGCTGCCCTGGGCGTAGATCTGCTGGCCGCCACGTACTGGCGAAGTGATGATGCGCGTCGGCTTGATGCTCGGCTCCGGTGGTTTTTCCGGTTTTTTGCGCACTTCACCTTCCAGCGGCTCGAGTGCGCGCTCGCGGGCCCCCGACGGTGGCAACACCGGCAGGTCGACGGCAATGGCCGCGGCAATGTCCTCGATACGGCTGGCGCGGATGGCCAGGGTGCGCAGGCCATGGTGGCGGCATACGCGCATCAGGGCCGGCAGGTCCACCGAGCCTTCACTGGCCGGTAGCTTGTCCAGGGCCAGCACCAGCGGGGCGTTGCTGAAGAAATTAGGTGCCAGAGCTACCTTTGCAGCCAGCTGCCGGTCGAGGATTTCCAGGTCATTGCGGGCCAGCTCCAGCACCGTAATGGCGAGCATGCTGCCCTTCAACTGGAACACGGGATCTTGGTCTAGCAGTTCGGTTTGGCTCATGGTTGGCATACAACGGCTTGTCACTAAAAGTGCCGAGACTTATAACGAGAACGCCCGCAGCCCGCAAGCAGGGTCGAACCGATGTAGAATGCGCGACCTTGTTGTCCGTCCGGAATCGTTAATGGATCGCCCGCAATTTCGAGCTGCATTTCTTTCGCCACGTTTTTGGCCGCTATGGTGCGGTCTAGGGCTGCTGTGGCTGGTTGTCCAGTTGCCGTATTCGTGGCTGTTGCGCATTGGTCGTGTGCTGGGGGCCGGCATGTATCGGGTCGCCAGCGACCGTCGGCGCATCGCCAAACGTAACCTTGAGCTGTGTTTTCCCGAGAAAACTCCCGACGAACGCAAACGTCTGCTCAAGGAAAACTTCGCCTCCACCGGCATTGCCTTCTTTGAAATGGCCATGAGTTGGTGGTGGCCACGCGAGCGCCTGGCGCGCCTGTCCCATATCGAAGGCCTGGAGCATCTCAAGCAGGCCCAGCGCGATGGCCAGGGCGTGATCCTGATGGCCTTGCACTTCACCACCCTGGAAGTCGGCGCGGCGCTGCTGGGCCAGCAACACACCATCGATGGCATGTACCGCGAGCACAAGAACCCGCTATTCGATTTCATCCAGCGTCGTGGCCGCGAGCGGCATAACCTCGACTCCCTGGCCATCGAGCGCGAGGACGTGCGTGGCATGTTCAAGCTGCTGCGCGCAGGCCGGGCGATCTGGTATGCACCGGACCAGGACTACGGCGCCAAGCAAAGTATCTTTGTGCCGTTGTTTGGCATTCTCGCGGCCACGGTGCCGGCCACCAGCAAGTTTGCCAAGCTGGGCAAGGCGCTGGTGGTGCCGTTCACCCAGGAACGCCTGGCCGATGGCAGCGGTTACCGCCTGGTGATCCACCCGCCGTTCAGCAATTTCCCGGGGGCCAGCGACGAAGCCGACTGCATCCGCATCAACCAGTGGATCGAAAGCGCCGTCAGCGCCTGCCCCGAGCAGTACCTGTGGGCGCACCGGCGCTTCAAGAGCCGGCCGCCGGGCGAGCCGAAACTCTACGACAAGCGTGGTTGAGCCCGCGACGGCCTACCGTCAATAACCAGCACCAGGGAGTGTGGCGATGAGTTCGGCTGAACCGGTGACAGGCTTGATTCTTTCCGGCGGCGGGGCTCGGGCGGCGTACCAGGTAGGCGTATTGGCGGCCATCGCGCAACTGTTGCCGGCCGGCGCGGCCAATCCGTTCCCGGTAATCGTCGGCACCTCGGCTGGGGCAGTCAATGCGGTCAGCCTGGCCGCAGGGGCCATGGACTTCACGGCCGCCATCGAACGCCTGACCGCGTTCTGGCAGGGCTTTCGCAGCCATCAGGTGCTGCGCAGCGACTGGCCCGGTGTGATTAGCCAGGCCAGTCGTTTTGTCACCCACAGTCTGCTGGGGATCGGCGCCAAGGTGCCGGTGGCGCTGCTCAACAGCTCGCCCTTGAGTGATCTGCTCCACACCAGGCTGGACCTGTCGGGGATCGATCAGGCCATCGCGCAAAAACAACTGCACGCTGTGGCCGTCACCGCCTTTGGCTATGAATCCGGACAGGCGGTAACCTTTTATCAGGGCGGTCGCAGCATCGACCCCTGGCTGCGGCACCGGCGCATCGGCGTGCCGACCCGGTTGAGCGTCGAGCACCTGTTGGCCAGTTCGGCCATTCCCCTGTTGTTTGCGCCGGTGAAAATCGGCAATGAGTACTTCGGCGATGGCGCGGTACGCCAGTCGGCGCCGATCAGCCCGGCGTTGCACCTGGGGGCGAGCCGGGTGCTGGTAGTGGGTGTCAGTGGCAACCCGCGCGGCGTCGATCCCGACACCTCCCTGCGCACCTACACCGGCCAGCAGCCGTCCTTGGCGCAGATCGGCGGGCACATGCTCAACAGCACCTTCATTGACAGCCTGGAAAGCGACATCGAGTTGCTGCAACGCCTGAACCAGTTCAGCCACTTGCTGCCCGATGGCACACCAACCCGCGCCCTGGGTGTGGCGCCGGTAGAGGTGCTGGTGATTGCGCCGAGCCAGCCGATCGACGAGATCGCCGCACGCCATCGTCAGGAATTGCCGGCGGCACTGCGCCTGTTCCTGCGCGGCCCAGGGGCAACCAAGACTAGCGGGGCAGGGGTGTTGAGTTACCTGCTGTTCGAGGCGGGATACTGCAGCGAGCTGATCGAACTCGGCCGGCGCGATGCCTTGGCCAAGCGGGAGGAATTGTGTCGGTTTCTTGGGGTGCGGGAGCCGGTGATTCCGGCCTGACAGGCATCGCCCTTCACCCGCCTACGATGCGCGTTGGCGGGTGAAGGGTGATGCCGGTTGGTCAGTCCAGACTCAGAAGTGCACCTTGACCAGGAAGCTGGTCACGCTCTGATCGGTCTTGAAGCCCTGGCTGTCTTCAATCCCGTACTTGTTTTTCCAGTAGTCGTACTCGACACCGACGTACAACTGCTTCTCGCCCAGATTCAAGGCCTTGCCCAGGTCGTATTTGACCTGTGGGTTGAAGTGCAGGTTGGCGTGGTATTCGCCTTTGCTGTTGACGTCGTTGTCGACCACCCAGTCCATGAAACCGTCGATCAGCACATCGGAGCCGCCGACAGGGATGGTGTAGGACCACACAGGGGTGATCTGCCAGACATCGTCACCCGGACGGTCGCCTTCAGTGTGGCGGTTGTAGAAGTTCAGCTGGAAGTAGTCGAAGCCTGGAATGGCCAGGTCGAAGCCCGGACCGATCAGGTAGGACTCGGTGTCGTCTTCGCCAAACTCGTAGGTCATGGCCAGCAGCACGTCCTTGATTGGGCCAAACTCGAACTTCTGGTCGAAGATCTTGTTGAATGACAGGCGCGGCTGGAGCTCACCGTAGTGGGTGTTCTCACCGGCGAAGGCATCTTCTTTGCCGTTGTAGAAGATCTTGTCGATAAAGAAGAAGTTGTCGCCGTACTTCCAGGCGTCGGCGTGCTCGAAGGTCACGGTCTGCTGGATGCGCGGGTTGACTTGAAAGTCTTTGCCGTAGAGATAGGTCAGGCTGTTGTTCTGCCACTGCAGCAGATCGCCGGCCATGGCCTGGCCCCCTGCCAGCAAGGATCCGGCGAGCATCAGGCTAGTGCACGTACGTTTCATTCGGTTGCTCCCAAAGTAGGTGTTCCACGTTTTTTTTGACGGCGCTCTGGTGTGGCGCCTTTTTTCAGTGCTGCAAAAACCATCCAATCGGTCAGCTTTACAGCTCTTAGCAAGAGCTGGGCCAAGGCATTTAAAAAGGCAAAAAACGCCTGGTCGGCTGTTCGAAAACAGTCGATCAAGCGTCCATTGGGCTTTTGTCTGTCTAGCCTCGTGACCGTCCAGGGCCGGGATAAGTTGGCTTTCTGGTCAGGAATTAAATCCGGGCTTTTTTTTATACCGGATTCAGACGGCCGCGGAGAATACTGGCTCCCGCGCCACGGCTCAAGCGCCCCGCAACAGCGCACCGGTATCAAACCTGGGGCACCGTTGCGGGCCATTCTAGAAGTGCACCTTGATCAGCAGGCTGGCGGTGTTCTGGTTGGTGTCCAGATTGGCGTTGTCCTCGATGCCGTACTTGTTTTTCCAGTAGCTGTACTCGGCCCCGACGTAGATCTGTTTGGCCGGGCCATTGAGGGCCTTGCCCAGGTCGTACTTGATCTGCGGGTTGAGGTGCAGGTTGGCGTGATAGGTGCCGCGTGAGTTCTGGTCGTTGTCCACGACCCAGTCGAGGTAGCCGTCGATCAGCACGTCGGAGCGGCCGGCGGGAATGGTGTAGGACCAGGTCGGGGTGATCTGCCAGACCCCGTCACCTGGGCGCGGCCCTTCGGTCTGGCGTCGGTAGAAGTTCAGGGTCACGTAGTTGAACCCGGGCACCGCCAGGTCGAAGCCGGGGCCAATCAGGTAGGCTTCGCTTTCGCCTTCGCCGTACTCATAGGTCATGGCCAGCAATACGTCCTTGATCGGACCTAATTGCAGTTTCTGGTCGAAGATCTTGCCTGCCGACAGGCGTGGGCTGAACTCGCCGTAAAAGCTGTGGGGGCCTTTGTTGGGGTCTTCCTTGCCGTTGTAGAAGATCTTGTCGACGAACAGAAAGGTGTCGCCGTACTTCCAGCGGTCAGCGTGCTCGAAGGTCACGGTCTGCTGGATCGATGGGTTGATCGCGAAATTCTTGCCGTACAGGTAGCTCAGGCTGTTGGTTTGCCACAGCAGCAGGTCGCCGGCCATGGCCTGGCTCGCGGCCAACAGGCTGGTGCCCAACAGTAGGCTTGTGTGTGTACGAATCATCTGTTGCTCCCTTTTTGTTTTTATTTTTGCTCTTGCAGGCAGCCGCCAACCCTGTAGGCGCTGGCAGCCAGCGCCTACAGGGGATGTTGCGTTTGCATCAGTGCGGGTGAGCGGCGCAATCGTTGATGGCAGCCCGTTCGCTGCCACCCAGGATGTTGAACAACAGATTCAGCGTCAGCGCGCTGAGGGTGGCCATGGCAATGCCGCTGTGGGTGATCGGGCTCATCCACAGGGGCAGGTGGGCGAAGAATTCCGGCCGGACCACCGGGATCAGGCCCATGCCGATACTCACCGCGACCAGCAATTGATTGCGCCGGTCGGCGATGTCGGCTTCCTGGAGGATCTTGATCCCGGTGGCCGCGACCATGCCGAACATGGCGATGGCCGCGCCGCCCAGCACTGCCGGCGGGATCGAGGCCACTAGGAACGCGGCCTTGGGCAGCAGGCTCAGGAGGATCAGCAACCCCCCGGCAACGATGGTGACCGAGCGGCAACGCACGCCAGTCATCTGCACCAGGCCAATGTTCTGGGCAAACGAGGAGTGGGTGAAGGTGTTGAGGAAGCCGGCGAAGAATGAGGCGCCGGCATCACACAGCAAGCCGCGACGCAGCATGCGCGGGCAGACTTCCTGGCCGGTGATCTTGCCCAGCGCCAGGAACATCCCGGTGGACTCGACGAAGATGATCACCACCACCAGGCACATCGACAGGATTGGCGCCAATTCAAACTTGGGCATGCCGAAGTGCAGCGGCGTGACGATCTGCAGCCAGGGCGCCTGGGTCATGCCGCTGAGGTCGACCATGCCCAAAAGGCCACAGAGGATGTAGCCCAGGGTCATGCCGATCAGCACCGAAATGTTGACCCAGAACCCGCGCATGAAGCGGTGTACCAACAAGATGGTGCCCAGCACCAGGGCGGCGATGGCGAGGTAGATGGGGGAACCGAATTGTGCGGCGGAACTGCCGCCGCCTGCCCAGTTCACCGCGACGGGGAACAGTGACAAACCGATCGAAGTGATGACGGTACCGGTCACCAGAGGCGGGAAGAAACGCACCACCTTGGACATGAACGGTGCGATCAGCATGCCGAAGAACCCTGCGGCAATGGTCGCGCCGAAGATGCCTTGCAAGCCGATGCCGGGCATGCCGGCCATGGCCACCATGCTGCCGACCGCCGCGAAGCTGGCGCCCATCATCACCGGCATGCGAATGCCCATGGGGCCGATGCCCATTGACTGGACGATGGTGGCGATCCCGGCGACCAGCAGGTCGGCATTGATCAGAAAGGCGATTTCTTCACGACTCAGGCCAGCGGCCTGTCCGATGATCAACGGCACCGCAATGGCGCCGCCGTACATCAACAGAACGTGTTGCAGACCTACCAGGATCAGTTGCAACAACGGCAGGCGCGCGATAGCGGGTGCGTCGGGGATGCGCGCTTCGGATGACACGGACATGCAACACCTCGGATCTTTTTTATTCTTGTGATTTTGTGCAGCAGGGAGGACCGCGGCGCGGCCAATCGCTGGCAAGCCAGTTCCCACAGGATTCAGGTGATCCTTGTGGGAGCTGGCTTGCCAGCGATGCTTTTCGCTACTTAATTGGTCTGGGCTCCCTGCACGATCCAGGCGCCGATCAGGTCACGTTCCTGCTGGGTCATCTGGGTGATGTTGCCCAGTGGCATGATCTGCGTGGTGACTGCCTGGGCTTGAATGCGCGGGGCGTTCTGGCGGATCTGCTCGGGGGTGTCGAACATCACGCCGCCCGGGGCGGCACTGAACAGCGGGCTGGTGGGCTTGGCCGAGTGACAGACCGCGCAGCGTTCCTGGATCACACTGTGCACCTTGTCAAAGCCAGGACCGGTATTGGCTGCCTGGGCCGGGGCTGCAGGTGCAGCGGCTGGCGTGGCATCGGCCGGTTTCGCACCACCACCGACGGCGGTTTCCGGCAGCGGCTGGTACTGGATCTGCGCGGGGGCCTTGGCCACTTCCGGGCTGGTCATCGGCGCGGGGCCGGTAACGTACGCCAGGCTGATCATGCCTACGGCCGCGACTGGCAGGGTCCAGGCGAACTTGTGGCTGTCGTGGCGGGTGTTGAAGTAGTGACGCACCAACACCGCCAGCACCGCGATCCCGGCCAGGATCAACCAGTTGTACTGGCTGCCGTAGGTGCTCGGGAAGTGGTTGCTGATCATGATGAACAGCACAGGCAAGGTGAAGTAGTTGTTGTGTCGCGAACGCAGCAGGCCCTTGGCCGGCAGGGCCGGGTCCGGGGTGCGGTTCTCGGCGATCGCCGCCACCAGTGCCCGTTGTGCCGGCATGATGATGCGGAACACGTTACCGACCATGATGGTGCCGATGATGGCGCCCACGTGCAGGTAAGCACCCCGGCCGCTGAACACTTTGCTGAAGCCGTAGGCCGCGCCGATGATCAGGACGAACAGGATGAAACCCAACAGGGCAGGGCGTTTGCCCAGGGCCGAGTCGCACAGGAAGGAGTAGATGAACCAGCCGGCGAACAGCGAACCGATGCCCAGCAGAACCCCTTCAGGGCCGCTCAGGCTGCTGCCAGGTGCCAACAGGTACAGGGTCGGGTTGGAGTAGAACACCACGCACAGCAGCGCGATCCCCGACAACCAAGTGAAGTAGGCCTCCCACTTGAACCAGTGCAGGTTGTCCGGCATGGTCGGTGGAGCCAGTTTGTATTTCTCCAGGTGGTAGATCCCGCCACCGTGAATCGCCCAGAGATCGCCCGCCAGACCGTTCTTCGGGTTGACCCGATTGAGGTTGTTTTCCAGCCAGACAAAATAGAACGACGCGCCGATCCAGGCGACGCCAGTGATCATGTGAACCCAGCGCACGCTCAGGTTCAGCCATTCGAACAGATGTGCTTCCACAGTCTTTACCTCTCGCCTGTCACTCTGTCGTCGAGTGATCAGACCTTCTCTTATTGGTGGGGGGCAAGGATCAAGCGTTGATCCTCTTTGAAAAAATGCTCATCGCAGTTATTGCCTGTGCCACTGCGATCAACCACCAGGAAGTCATCCCGCTTTTCGATCGTCAGCACCGGGTGGTGCCAGACGCCGCGATGGTAATTAATGCCCTGCCTGCCGTTGGTGACGAAGGCGCGGACCAAGCCTGATACAGGTTCATCGCCAACGGGCGCGACCACGATCAGAAAGGGGTTGCCGAGCAGCGGAATGAAAGCCTGGCTGCCCAACGGGTGACGCTCCAGCATGCAAACGGTCAGCGGCATGTCCTGCGCGTCGGCGCGGAAAATGCTGATGATCGCGTTGTCTTCTGGCTTGGCGGTTTCCACCGTCGCCAGTTTATGGAAGCGCATGGTCGAACCGTTGTTGATCATGAAGTGATCGCTGCCGTCGGTTTCGATTACGTCACCGAAAGGGGCGAAGGCTTCTTTGGTCAGCGGTTCAATCGTCAATGTGCGCATGCTGTTCTTCTTATCCGGATTCTGTGTTGTTGGTTCTATCGTCATCGCTGGCAAGCCAGCTCCCACAGGTTGTGTGTACACCACCATTCCTTGTGGGAGCGGGCTTGCCCGCGATTAGGGGCGACGCTTATTTAGCTACCTTGCCCAGTACACGCAGGCGGCTCACACCACCATCCGGGAATACGTTCAGGCGGATGTGGGTGATCGGGCCCAGGGCCTTGATCTGCTCGGCGAAGGTGTGTTCGGCGTGCATTTCCAGTTTCTGTGCCGGCAACAGTTCGCGCCAGAACAACGACTGGGTTTCGATCTGGCTGTCGGTACCGCCCTTGACGAACGCGCCCTGGATCGAGCAAGTGTCTGGGTAGTTGCCCTTGAAGTGCAGGGTGTCGACGACAATTTTCTCGATCTCGCCCGGGTGGCCCAGGGCGACGATCACCCAGTCATTGCCAGGTGTGCGACGACGGGCAGTTTCCCAGCCATCGCCCATGTTGATCCCGCGGCCTGGGTTGAGGATGTTGCTCATGCGGCCGAAGTGTTCATCGGAGCAGGCCAGGGCACGACCGCCATTCAAGGCAGCAGCCAGGTCAACCTGCTCGTTGTCGCCAACGGCCGACCAGTCGCGGAACGGAATGCCGTACACACGCAGACGGGCCACGCCACCATCAGGGTAGATGTTGAAACGCAGGTGGCTGAACGACTGGTCGTTGTTGATTTCGTGGAAATGGTGGCTATTGCCCTGCAGCTCGACAGCCGACAGGACTTCGGTCCATTGGGTGTTTGCGTCCGGCTCACCGGAGGTCAGGAAGCAGGCTTCCAGGGAGGCCGATGGCGGGAAGTTGCCGGTGAAGAATGAAGTGTCGATGTCCACACCCTTGATCGAACCCGGTACACCCAGGCGGATCACAGCGCTGTCGTAGCCTTCGAAGCGCTTGCGGCGCGACTCCCAGCCGTCCATCCACTTGCCGTTGTCATCGAAAACGCCCTCCTTCCATACGGCCGGGGTCGGCTGGAACAGACGGTTGGCGTCGGCAAACCAGTCATCGGTGACCGAGATGATCTTGGTGCCCAGGCGGGCGTCGGCCAGGTTGACGAACTTCTCGAAAGGTACGGCGTAAGCTTTCATTCTTCTTGTCTGCCTTTAATTAGTTGGCTTGGGATGCTTGCCAGGCCCCGGGGCTGTCTCGGCGTTCATGAGCCAGTCTGGGCCGGGATTGCTATAGGGTCAGTAATCGGAACAACGCGATCTTGTTGATCTGCGCCAACGCGCACTTGAACTCGGTGTCGACCGGGTTGTGGATGCGTGTTTCGAACGCTGCGAGGATCTGATGCCGGTTGCTGCCTTTTACCGCCATGATGAAGGGAAACTTGAACTTGGCTTTGTAGGCGTCGTTCAGCTCGGTGAAGCGAGAAAACTCTTCGGCCGTGCATTGGTGAATACCGGCGCCGGCTTGTTCATTGGTGCTGGCTTCGGTCAGTTGGCCCTGGACGGCAGCTTTGCCGGCCAGGTCCGGGTGAGCGTTGATCAACGCAAGCTGGCTTGCGTGATCGGCGCTCAACAGGATGTCGCTCATGCGCTGGTGCAGGGTTTCGATCTCGTCGATCGAAGCGTCCTGGCCCAGGTCGAAGGCCTTTTCGGCCACCCATGGCGAATGTTCGTAGATATCGGCGAAAGCGCTGACGAAGGCGTCACGGCTCAGGCTCGAGGGTTTCAGCGTTTGAAAGGTGGTCATTTCGACGCCCCTTGGTACGGGTGGGTTTGTTGCCAGTGGCGAGCGATGTCGACGCGGCGGCTGAACCACACCTGTTCATGACTTTTAGCGTATTCGATAAAGCGCTTGAGCGAAGCCAGGCGCGCCGGACGGCCGATCAGGCGACAGTGCAGGCCGATCGACAGCATCTTCGGCGCCTCGGCGCCTTCGGCGTAGAGCACGTCAAACGCATCCTTGAGGTATTCGAAGAAGTCGTCGCCCTTGTTGAAACCCTGGACCTGGGTGAAACGCATGTCGTTGGTGTCCAGGGTGTAGGGGATCACCAGGTGCGGCTTGCCGGTCGGGTTGTTCGGTTCCCAGTAGGGCAGGTCGTCGTCGTAGGTGTCGCAGTCGTAGAGGAAACCGCCTTCTTCCATCACCAGTCGCCGGGTGTTCGGGCCGGTGCGGCCGGTGTACCAGCCCAATGGGCGCTCGCCGGTGATTTCAGTGAGGATGCGGATGGCTTCGAGCATGTGCTCGCGCTCTTGCGCTTCGTCCATGTACTGGTAGTCGATCCAGCGATAGCCGTGGCTGCAGATCTCGTGGCCGGCCTCGACCATCGCGCGGATCACGTCCGGGTGGCGCTGGGCGGCCATGGCCACGGCGAAGACGGTCAGCGGAATGTCGAATTCCTTGAACAGCTTGAGAATCCGCCAGACGCCGACACGGCTGCCATACTCGTACAAGGACTCCATGCTCATGTTGCGCTCGCCCTGCAGCGGCTGCGCCGAGACCATTTCCGAAAGGAAGGCTTCCGATTCTTTGTCGCCGTGCAGGATGTTGCGCTCGCCGCCTTCTTCGTAGTTGAGCACGAAGGACAAAGCGATGCGGGCATTGCCCGGCCAGTGTGGGTGGGGAGGGTTACTGCCGTAACCGATCAGGTCGCGTGGGTAGTCAGCGCTCACTGCAGTCTTCCTTCTTATTCGAGTTTGCTTATTCGCGATAAGGGGTGGTGTGGCGGCCTGATGGTGAGATGACAGGCTGGCGTCACAGCGATGGAGTGATTGTATACAACTTTATGTGCGCTTTGTAAGCCTGATTTTTTCCATTTTTCATCAACTGTCATCTTCCAGTGCTACTGCAAGAAACCTGCCTGACTGGTCAACTTATGGATGAGAGGTCTTGATTGGCTGTGGTTTTGCGGATAAACCAGGCGAGGCGGGCAGGTCAGGAAGCTTGGGATAAAAAGTCATTATTATTGTGTACAATTTTTATTGAAAGTGTCTTAATCAGCTGCTCGCCGCAACTTTTCGTGCTCCGAAAGGGTGCGGTCTCCTTTTCAACTGACTTCGGGAGGCGCGAGGCCTGACTGCCGTACACGCGGGCAGGCGCGCAGAATCAATGGGACGTTTGACTACACACGTTTTGGATGCAGCACACGGTTGCCCGGGCAGCTCGATCAAGGTCGAGTTGTACCGCGTTGAGGGTTCGCAGCTGGAATTGGTCGCCAGCGCACTGACCAACAGCGATGGCCGTTGTGATGCGCCCTTGTTGCAAGGCGATGACTACCGGTCCGGGGTCTATCAGTTGCAGTTTCATGCCGGCGACTACTACCGCGCCCGCGGTGTCCAACTGCCGGAGCCGGCGTTCCTGGATGTGGTGGTACTGCGTTTCGGCATCTCGGCCGAGCAGGATCACTACCATGTACCGTTGCTGATTTCGCCGTACAGCTATTCGACCTACAGAGGAAGCTAGATCCCCCAAGAATCTGCGCAAAAGGCTTCTTTGGTCCTTCGCCCGCTCACACTGCGGGCTTTTTTTCGTCCCGGGAAAAGTGTGGCGCCTGTATGGACGCCATCGCGGGCAAGCCCTGCTCCTACGGTTTTGCAGGGTGATGCAAATCCTGCAGGAGCAGGGCTTGCCCGCGATGCTTTTAGCGGCTCAACAGGGAAGCCGCGCCCGCGCCACTGAACAAGCCGGCGCTGATCCGGTTGAACCAGCTTTGCCCCTTGCCGCTGCGCAGGTAGCGCGCGGCACCATGGGCGCCAAGGCCGTAGGCCAGCTTGCAGCACAGGTCGAGCAGGGTCCAGGTGACGATCATGATCAGCAGCTGCGGCAGGAACGGCTGCTGTGCGCTGAGGAACTGGGGCAGGAAGGCGGCGAAGAACAGGATGTCCTTGGGATTGCTCGCCCCCAGGACAAAGGCGCGCCCGAACAGTGCGCGAAAGCGCGGCACAGCGGCCGCCTGGGGCACTTCAGTGGCGTGGGCCGGTTGCCGGGACTGCTGCCAGCTCTGCCAGGCGAGGTAGAACAGATACAGGGCGCCGACGATCTTCAGCGCGCTGAACAGTTGCTCCGAGGCCAGCAGCAACGCGCCAAGGCCCAGGGCCGAGGCGCTCAGCAGGCAGATCGAGGCAAACACCCCGCCGAGAAACGCCGGGTAAGAGCGGCGCAAACCGTAGTTCAGGCTGTTGCTGATCATCAATAACGACAAGGGGCCCGGGATCAGGATCACGACCAGGGCGGCGCCGCTGAACAGCAGCCAGGTTTCCAGACTCATCACTTTCCTCCATATGTGCAAAAGCCCCACCCGACGGGGTGAGGCTGGGTCACGCTTGAAACGCTTACAAGAAAATGAACTTGGCGATAAAGATCGCGCAAAGAACCCACAGGCTTACGGATATTTCCTTGTACTTGCCAGTACCGGCCTTCAGGGCCACGTACGTGATAAAGCCCAGCGCGATACCGTCGGCGACCGAAAAGGTCAGGGGCATCATGATCGCGGTGACGATCGCCGGAATGCTGTCGGTGGCTTCGTCCCACTCGATGTGAGCCATGCCGCCCATCATCAGCATCGCCACATAAATCAATGCACCGGCGGTGGCATACGCCGGAATCATGCCTGCCAGCGGTGCGAAGAACATTGCGGCAATAAATAGCACGCCGACGGTCACCGCGGTAAGACCAGTGCGACCACCCGCAGCCACACCCGCGGCACTTTCCACATAGCTGGTTACTGGAGGCACGCCGACCACCGCACCAAACACGCTGGAGGCACTGTCGGCCTTCATGGCGCGGGAGAGGTTTTCGATCTTGCCGTCCTTACCCACCAGGTTGGCCCGTTGCGCGACACCCATCAGGGTCCCGGCGGTGTCGAACATGTGCACGAAGAGGAACGCCAGCACCACGCTGATCATGCTGACGTTGAACACGCCAGCGACGTTCATGGCCATCCAGGTCGGCGCCAGGCTCGGCGGAGCGGACATGATGCCCTCGTAGTGCACCAGGCCCAGGCCCCAACCGGCCAGGGTCACGGTGATGATGCTGATGAGGATGGCGCCGAAGACCCGGTGATAGCTGAGGATGGCGATCATCAGGAAGCAGATGGCGGCCAGCAGCGGGCCTGGCTCGCGCAGGGAACCGAGCTTGATCAGGGTAGCCGGGCTGTCGACCACGATGCCGGCGGTCTTCAGGCCGATCAACCCGAGGAACAGGCCGACACCGGCCCCCATGGCATAACGCAGGCTCACCGGAATGCTATTGAGCAGCCATTCGCGGATCCGCGAGAAGGTCAGGATCATGAACAACACACCGGAGACGAACACCGCGCCCAGTGCGGTTTCCCAGTTGTAGCCCATGGTCCCGACCACGGTGTAGGTAAAGAACGCGTTCAAGCCCATGCCCGGCGCCAGGCCCACTGGCCAGTTGGCGTACAGCCCCATCAACAGGCAACCCAGCGCTGCGGCGATGCAGGTGGCGACAAAGGCCGCACCGTGATCGATGCCGGCATCGGCCATGATGTTCGGGTTGACGAAGATGATGTAGGCCATGGTGATAAAGGTGGTCAGGCCGGCGATCAGCTCGGTCTTCACCGTGGTGCCATGCACGCTGAGTTTAAACAGGCGCTCCAGCCAGCCGGTACGTACGGGGGGCGAGAGATCCAGCGTCGGTGCTTCGGATTTGCGGCTTTCCACAGCGAGTACTCCTCAAGAGTTTTATTGTTATTTCCAGAGCCGGACACAGAGGTGGGCAGCGGCTCTTTGAGGCACTTGCGAATTTGTTGACCGCTTGGTCAGGAACTCGCACGAAGCGAATTATGCTTTTGTATACAAATAAAGCAAATAATGTTTTCGATTTTGTCGACGAAAAATCTGGCGATAGGGATATATCGCCAGTGGATCCAGACTGAGGGCTCAGTCTGCGAGCGCTTGGGTTTGCCCCAGGGCCTTGTTTACCGCCAGCCAGCCATCTACCGCCGCTTCACCTGCCTCGGCAAACACGCGCTCGAGCAGCTTCACCTGTTCACGGCGCAGCGCGGCTTCGAAGCGCACACCTTCGGTCGTCAGTTGCAGCAGGCGCTTACGTTTGTCGTCCACGGCCGCCACGCTGTCCACCAGGTGCATTTCCAGCAATTGGCGCAAGGGCATGTTCAGTGCCTGTTTGCTGACGCCCAGTAGCGCGAGCAATTGCTTGACGCTCAAGCTCGGGTAGCGGGCGATGAAAAACACGATGCGCTGGTGCACCCGGCTGAGGCCTCGGCGTTCGAGCATTTCGTCGGCTTTGGCAGTGAAGGCCTGGTAGCCGAAAAAAAACGCTTCCATGGCGGCTTGCTGGGTGCTTTGGGATTTAAGGTCAAGCATATTGACGTATCTGTCCGGGCTGGCGTAATTTCGGTCAACCAGTTTGACTTAATTTCCTTGGCCTTTGCTACCGGTGACCCCCATGGCTTTTTCCGAACGTGTTGCGCGCCTCAAGAGTTCCTTGATCCGTGAAATCCTCGCCGCGGCCCAGCGCCCGGAAGTGATGTCGTTTGCCGGCGGCCTGCCGGCCGAAGCCATGCTGCCAAAGGTGCAGTGGGCCGATATGCCGGTGTCCATGGGCCAATACGGCATGAGTGAAGGCGAGCCGGCGCTGCGTGAAGCATTGGCGGCAGAGGCGCGTGCCCTCGGCGTACCCTGTGAGGCGAACCAGGTGTTGGTGGTCAGCGGCTCACAACAGACCCTCGACCTGGCGGCCAAGCTGTACATCGACCAAGGCACGCAGATCCTGCTCGAGGCGCCGACCTACTTGGCTGCTCTGCAAATCTTCCAGCTGTTCGGTGCCGATTGCCTGAGCGTGCCGCTGGAGGCCGACGGCCCTGACCTGGTGAAGCTGCGGGCGCGCCTGGAGCAACATCGGCCGGCGTTCATCTACCTGATCCCGACCTTCCAGAACCCCTCTGCGGTGCGCTACAGCGAGGCCAAGCGCGATGGCGTGGCGGCGTTGCTCGACGAATTCGGCGTGACCCTGATCGAGGATGAGCCGTACCGCGAGCTGACATTCGATGGCGCCAGCGCCACGCCGATTGTCAGCCGCTTGCAGCGGGCTAGTTGGATCTACACCGGCACCGTGTCCAAGACCTTGTTGCCGGGCTTGCGTGTCGGCTACCTGATTGCCAGCCCGGACCTGTTCCCGCATCTGCTACGGCTCAAGCAGTCGGCGGACCTGCACACCAACCGTGTTGGTCAATGGCAGGCCTTGCAATGGATCGGCACCGAGCGCCTGCGTGATCACCTGGGCGAATTAAGGGATTTCTACCGAGTTCGGCGCGATGGATTCCAGGCGGCGCTGCAGCGGCATTTCAGCGAGCTGGCGGATTGGGAACTGCCGCAGGGTGGTCTGTTTTTCTGGCTGACTCTCAAGCAGCCGCTCGACACCCGAACCTTGCTCAAGGCTGCACTGGCCAATGATGTGGCGTTCATGCCGGGGGAACCGTTCTTTCCCGAGCCGGATTGCAACCTGGGGCACCTGCGGCTGAATTTCAGCCACATTGACCCGGCGCGCCTGGATGAAGGGCTCAAGCGATTAGCGGCGGTGGTGCGCGAGGGACAGGCGCGGCAGGCGGCGTAAGGGGAAGCTAGACAAGCATAAACCGGCCAATGGGCCGGTTTATGCTTGTCTGGGGTTTGTGTTTCTAGCGCCCAACGATCAGGCCGCGGCGAAACGCTGGTCCAGGTAATCGATGATTACCTTGGACTCATACATCCAGGTGGTCTGGCCGTTCTCTTCGATGCGCAGGCACGGCACTTTGATCTTGCCGCCTTGCTCCAGCAGGGTCTGGCGGTCCTGCTCGTTGTTCTTGGCATCGCGCAGGGCCACCGGCACGTTCAGGCGACGCAGGGTGCGGCGGGTTTTCACGCAGAACGGGCAGGCGTGGAACTGGTACAGGGTCAGGCCCTTGGCGGCGGCTTCGACCTGGGCCTGGGCAGCGGCAGGGCGCTGCTTTTTACCAGGACGGGTGATGAAGTCGATGAAGATGATCAACTGGCCGAGGCCGACACGAAGCGCTTTGACGAACACGATGTAAGCCTCACGGGGCAAATGGGAATGGCGCGCAGCTTACCTGATTTTTCACGGACGAAAAAAAACCGGCGATGAACGCCGGTTTTCCGGGTGCCGCGTGTTACTTGATCAGGCTGAGAAACTCGCTGCGGGTGGCCGCATTTTCGCGGAACTCACCGAGCATCACCGAAGTGATCATCGACGAATTCTGTTTCTCCACACCGCGCATCATCATGCACATGTGCTTGGCCTCGATCACCACCGCAACGCCCAGGGCGCCAGTGACTTGCTGCACTGCATCGGCGATCTGGCGACTGAGGTTTTCCTGGATCTGCAGGCGGCGGGCGTACATATCGACGATCCGCGCGACTTTCGATAGGCCCAGTACCTTGCCACTCGGAATGTAGGCGACGTGCGCCTTGCCGATGAAAGGCAGCAGGTGGTGTTCGCACAACGAGTAAAGCTCGATGTCCTTGACCAGTACCATTTCGCTGTTGTCGGAGCTGAACAAGGCACCGTTGGTGACTTCTTCAAGTGTCTGTTCATAACCGCGGCAAAGGTACTGCATGGCTTTGGCGGCACGCTTTGGCGTGTCGAGCAGGCCCTCGCGGGACACGTCCTCGCCCAGTTGGCCGAGAATCGCGGTGTAATTCTGTTCCAGGGACATGAAACTACCTGTGGGATTTTACGCAAAGGGCAAGGGTACGGTGGCGGACACGGCGCTGCAAGCGTGACGCGTCAGCTTTACTCGTCGCGGCCTTCCATCATGGTTCGTTTGAGCATCACATACACCGCACCGGCGCCGCCGTGCTTGGCCTGGCAGGAGGTAAAGCCCAGGACCTGTGAATGCTGGCGCAGCCAGGTGTTGACGTGGCTTTTGATCATCGGGCGCTTGCCGTCCAGGCGCACGGCCTTGCCGTGGGTCACGCGCACGCAGCGGATTTCGAATTTTGTCGCTTCGGCGAGAAATGCCCAGAGCGTCTCGCGGGCCTTTTCCACGTTCATGCCGTGCAGGTCGAGGCTGCCTTCGAACGGGATCTGCCCGATCTTGAGCTTGCGCATCTGGCTTTCCTGGACCCCGTCACGTGCCCACATCAACTCGTCTTCCGGACCGACATCGATCACGAATTGGTCGGACAGGCCGTCCACAGCCGCCACGTCGGTACGAATGGTCGCTGCCTGGCGCAGCTTGGCAATTTGCGCGCGGTCAGCCTTGGGCTTGCCGGTTTCGGCGCGGTCGTGCTTGATCGGTTTGACACCTTGGATCGCACTTTTGAACAGGGAAAAATCGTCGTCTTGCATGTCAGCCTCCGCGAAGGGCGGCCAGTTTACCCAAGTCGAGGTGAATCGGGCGCGGCAAAACGCGTCGCGCGCGACTCAGTCATGCTTTTTCATCAAATGCGGGGCCATGTTCAGCTCGCGAGGTTGACGCATGCGGCGGCGACAGCGACGCCAGAACGCGACACCCAGGTAGAGCAGCAACAGGCCAATCGCCAGAATGATCGCCGAGCCCAGCGGGCTGGCGTTCAGTTCACCCAGTGCGGGCGGACGACCAAGCAGGCTGGCAGCACCGGCCATTGCCAGCAGCACACCGAGGGTGGCGAGCAGGGCGGCGAATGCAGCGCCGAAACGATAACGCCAGTTGCGTTGCCCTTTGGGGCGCAAGCGGCGAGCGTCAAATCCATCGGATATCTTCATTCCGACCTTCCTCAATGGGTATCGGCCCTTCGACCGGGAGTTGACCGGGTTGTTCCTGAGGCTAAGGCAAATAGAGGAAATGAGAGTCTTTTGCGGATGAGCGGCGATGATCGCCGCTCATCCGCGGGCGATCAGATCAGGTCCCGGGTCTGGGCGAGGGTGGCGAAGTTGTCAGCCATGATCGCCATTTCGGTCTGCTGGACGTGCTCGGCAGTCAGTACGCCGCCCTTGTAGGGCAGGTCCCGGGTGGCGCAGGCGTCTTCGACCAGGGTGCAGCGAAAGCCCAGGTTCTTGGCCGCACGCACGGTGGTACTGACGCTGGAGTGACTCATGAAGCCGCAGACGATCAGGTCCAGGGAGCCAAGGTCCTGCAGGCGTTTTTCCAGGGGCGTGCCGTGGAACGCGCTGGGCAGCAACTTGCCGATGAGGGTTTCGTCGCTCAGGGGTTCGAGGCCGGGTATGAACTCACCGCGCTCGCCCTGGGGGTCGAACAGGCCGCCGACGGTGCCCAGGTGATGCACATGGACAATCGGTCGCCCCGCGGCCCGGGCCGCTGCGAGCAGTTGCTGGATGTTGGCCACGGCCTCTGCCATGCCGGTCAGGGCCAGCGGGCCGCTGAGGTATTCTTTTTGTGCATCGATGATCACCAGTGTCGCGTGGGCCAGATTGGCTGGCGCGTAACCACGACCGCTGAGTTGAAACATCGTCTTTGGAACGGACATTCTGGGGCTCCTTCGAGTGGGGCTTTTGCGACATTGTCCTCTGGCTGAGCGCTTCTGTGAATCGCTACCATCGTAGGCACCGTCGTTGCTGGGCTGCAGCCTCTCAAGAGCTGACCGGATGTTCAACCAAAAGCTGAAAAACCGGATAAATCCTACATTTGCCCAGGGGTTTTTTCATTGATCGTCGGGGCAGGTTTAGGCTGTTAGAATCCCCGGTCGTTTTTTCAGGAGTTTACCCCGTGATCACTTCCCGTCTGCGCACTTTGCGCGACCATATTCGTTGGGCTGTCAGCCGTTTTCATGGGGAGGATCTGTTTTTCGGCCATGGGACCGACAACGCCTGGGATGAAGCCCGTCAACTGGTGCTGGGAGCGTTGCACCTGCCTTGGGAAATCGCCGACAGCTACCTGGACTGCGCGCTCGAAGACGACGAACTGGTCAACCTGCAGCGGTTGCTCAAGCGCCGTATCGAAGACCGCATTCCCACTGCCTACCTGCTGGGCGAGGCCTGGTTCTGCGGCATGTCGTTCATTGTCGATGAGCGCGTGTTGATCCCGCGTTCACCGATTGGCGAGCTGATCGAAAAACGCTTCACTCCCTGGCTGGACAGCGAGCCGGCGCGCATTCTCGACCTGTGCACCGGTTCCGGTTGCATCGGCATCGCCTGTGCCTATGAGTTCCAGGACGCTGAAGTGGTGCTGGCGGACTTGTCGTTCGAAGCCCTTGAGGTGGCCAACCAGAATATCGAGCGCCATGGCGTCGATGAGCGGGTGTACACGGTCCAGGGCGACGGATTCGACGGTTTGCCTGGCCAGCGTTTCGACCTGATCGTGTCCAATCCACCGTACGTGGATGCCGAAGACTTTGCCGATATGCCGGACGAGTTCCAGCACGAGCCCGAGTTGGGCCTGGCCTGTGGCGAAGACGGTCTGAACCTGGTGCGGCGCATGCTCGCGCAGGCGGCCGATCACCTGAACGAGAAAGGCTTGCTGATTGTCGAGGTGGGCAACAGCCAGGTACACGTCGAGGCGCTGTACCCGGAAGTCGATTTCGCCTGGCTGGAGTTCGAACGCGGCGGCCACGGCGTGTTCATGCTCAGCGCCGAGCAATGCCGTGAACACCAGGCACTGTTTGCATCACGGGCCTGATCCATCCTTCGCGAGCAAGCTCGCTCCCACGGGTTGTTACGAATCCTTGTAGGAGCGAGCGCCCGCTTGCGGCGCCCGCTTGCGGCCTGCTCGCGATGGTCTGCAGAGCGCCGCGCATACCCTGAATGTGCGCGTTGACGTTCTTCGCGGGCAAGCCTTGGTCCTACAGAAGTTGGCGGTGGTCAGCGGTGTGTGGCGATCCAGATCAGCAAACCGGCCTGGAACACTGAAAACGCCACCAGGCAGGTAATGGTGAAGCGCAAGCCGGTTTCTTCGCGTTTGAATTTGCTGACGGTTTCTTCCTGCTTTTGCAGTTTGACTTCCTGTTCAGCCAGGTTCTGCTCGGCTTGCTGCAACATCTGCGCGGCTTCGAGGATTTCCACGAACTGCAGCTTCTCGGTGTTCCAGTCGCCCAGCAGGTCACCGACCTTGCCGGCCTTGACGCTGCCTTTCAAATGCTGGGCGTCGGCGTAGACCACGTCAAAACCGTGCACCCGCAAAAAATGGTCGCGGCGCAGGCGCGTGTCTTCGACCAAGGCATCCTTGTTGCTCAGGTCCATCGCATCAAAGCTGTAGCTCGCCCACTTTTTCTTCGCCCAGGTAATGCCTTGGGCCGCGAGAAAACGCCCGATGCCGCGGTTCATTGGTTCTATCTGCACACCGCTGTCGGGGCCGAAGTGCACGCGCCGCTGTTCGTGGTCGACCCAGACGTCCAGGTGGTTCTGCTCCTTGCGCACCCGCTGGCCCGGCAACGTGATGCTCATGCGCAACAGGCTGCGCTCCTTGTTGTTACGCTCGGCATAGCCGAACTCGACAAAGCGCAACGGCCGGCCCCCGGTGCTGCGATCGGTTTTCAGCGGCGCCAGGCGCAGCATCCGCCGGTGCTCGGCCGCAACGTCCGCCCACGGCTGTTCCGCCGCTTCGGGGGCCGTCGTGTCGGGCGTGGTGTCGGGTGATTTGTGGGTATCAGTCATAACGGCGAGATCCTGTCCAAGCGCTGCTTGTCGACAGACAATGGGCTGTCGACACTGGCTTATCGGCCGAATTGCGCAGGACTGGAGGGTAAAACCGGGCTAACTTCGAGCAATTGCATCAATAAAGCCGAGGATCCGGGTGCCGAGTTCTGCCGCCAGTGGCAGTTGCGGATCCTTGTAGGACGCCACCTGGCGCTTGATGTCGTTGGGCACGATGCGCATCACGTGGTTCATGCCCTCGATCACCACCAACTGGGCGTCGGGCTTGGCAGCCTTGAGCATTTGCGCATCCCCGACACCGACCTGCATGTCATTGCTGCCCTGGACGATCAGCGCGGGCATGTGCAGGCGGGCGAATGCGGCGGCCGGGTCCTGGCGGAACAGGCTGATCAAGTAGGGTTGCACGCTGGGGCGGAAGATCACTTGCAGCGCCGGCGGCACATTGCTGTCCACCTGACCGGCCTTGAGGCTGTCCAGCAGTTCATTGCTGCGCAGCAGCAACTGGGGCGGCAGGCGGTGGCTCAACTGTTGGCGCAACACCTGATCCACCGGTCGTGCGCTGCCGGACAGGGAAATCAGGCCGGCGGCGTCCACCTGGGGAGCGGCAAGGGTGGCTACCAGTGCCCCTTCACTGTGCCCCAATAGAATCAGCGGCCCCAGGCGCGGGTCACTTTTGAGTTGCTTGCCCCAGGCCACGGCGTCGGCCACGTAGGCCTCCAGGCTCAGGTTGCGCTCGTCCGGGGTGGCCGCCAGGCTCGCCGCCACGCCGCGCTTGTCGTAGCGCACGCTGGCGATATTGTGTTTGGCCAGCACCCAGGCCAGGCGCTTGAGGCTATCGTTGTTGCCGCCCTCTGGGTTATTGCCGTTGCGGTCGGTGGGGCCCGAGCCGGAAATGATCAGGACCACCGGCACCGGGGCGTCGGACTTGGGCAGCAGCATCGAGCCAAACAGCTCGCCGCTGCCGGTATCCAGGCTGACCGGGCGTTGCAGGACCGTGGCCTGCGCGATATTGCACAGCAGGCCGGTAATCAGGGTAAGGCTCAAGGCTATAACTCGCAGCATCATCACGCCATCATTCACAAGGTGTCGGTTGGACTCGCAGACACCCATAAGGTTCGAGGATGAACTACTGGGTGAGCCTGCGTATACTGGCGCGCACTTAGTTCAGCGATTTCACGGAGCGCCCTGCATGTCCGGCAATACCTACGGCAAGCTGTTCACTGTCACCACCGCGGGCGAAAGCCATGGTCCGGCGTTGGTCGCCATTGTCGACGGCTGCCCGCCGGGTCTTGAGTTGTCCCTGGACGACCTGCAGCGCGATCTCGACCGACGCAAGCCAGGCACCAGCCGCCACACCACCCAGCGCCAGGAAGCCGACGAGGTGGAAATCCTCTCCGGCGTGTTCGAAGGCCGGACCACTGGCTGTGCCATTGGCCTGCTGATCCGCAACACCGACCAGAAGTCCAAGGACTACTCGGCGATCAAGGATCTGTTCCGCCCGGCCCACGCCGACTACACCTACCACCACAAATACGGCGAACGCGATTACCGTGGCGGCGGTCGCAGTTCTGCGCGCGAAACTGCCATGCGCGTGGCGGCCGGGGCGATTGCGAAAAAGTACCTGGCGACCCAGGGCATCGTGATTCGCGGCTACATGAGCCAGTTGGGCCCGATCGAAATCCCGTTCAAGAGCTGGGACTCGGTGGAGCAAAATGCGTTTTTCAGCGCCGACCCGGACAAGGTGCCGGAACTTGAGGCCTACATGGATCAACTGCGCCGCGACCAGGACTCGGTCGGCGCCAAGATCACCGTGGTCGCCGAAGGCGTGAAGCCAGGCCTGGGTGAGCCGATCTTCGACCGCCTCGATGCCGAACTGGCCCATGCGCTGATGAGCATCAACGCGGTCAAGGGCGTGGAAATCGGCGCCGGGTTCGCCAGCGTCGCCCAGCGCGGTACCGAACACCGCGACGAGATGACCCCACAAGGGTTCCTCAGCAACAACGCCGGCGGCATCCTCGGTGGCATTTCTTCCGGCCAGCCGATCGTTGCCCACCTGGCGCTCAAGCCAACGTCGAGCATCACCACCCCGGGCCGTTCGATCGATGTCCACGGCAACCCGGTGGACGTGATCACCAAGGGCCGTCACGACCCCTGCGTCGGCATCCGCGCCACGCCGATTGCCGAAGCGATGATGGCCATTGTGTTGATGGACCACCTGCTGCGCCATCGCGGGCAAAACGCCGACGTGCGCGTCAGCACCCCGGTGTTGGGCCAGCTGTGAAGCCGGGCCCTGACGTCGCCGCGGTCTGATGGCCGTGGCGGTGCTCCCGTACTGGCGGCTTTCCAGCTTTTATCTGTTTTATTTCGCCTTGCTCGGTTCGACAGCGCCTTTTTTGGCGCTGTACTTCGATCACCTGGGGTTTTCGCCTGCGCGTATCGGCGAGCTGGTAGCGATCCCGATGCTGATGCGCTGCATCGCGCCCAATATCTGGGGCTGGCTGGGTGACTACACTGGCCGGCGCCTGGCCATTGTGCGTTTTGGCGCGGTCTGTACGCTGCTGACGTTCTGCCTGATCTTCGTCAGCAAGAGTTACGCCTGGCTGGCAATGGTCATGGCCCTGCACGCGTTTTTCTGGCACGCGGTGCTACCGCAGTTCGAAGTGATCACCCTCGCGCACCTGCAAGGCCAGGCTTCGCGCTACAGCCAGATCCGCCTGTGGGGTTCGATCGGCTTCATTATCGCGGTGGTTGCACTGGGGCGGCTGTTCGAATGGTTGAGTCTGGACATCTACCCAGTAACCCTGGTGGTGATCATGGCAGGGATCATCATCAGCAGCCTGTGGGTGCCCAACGCCCAGCCTGCGCCCGGCAACCGCTTGGCCGGAGAGGGTTTCGTCAAGCAGTTGCGCAATCCGGGGGTACTGGCATTTTATGCCTGCGTGGGCCTGATGCAGCTCAGCCACGGGCCGTACTACACCTTCCTGACCCTGCACCTGGAGCGCCTGGGCTACAGCCGTGGAGTGATCGGCATGCTCTGGGCCGTGGGAGTGGTCGCCGAAGTCCTGATGTTCCTGTTCATGAGCTGGATCCTGGCGCGGTTTTCAGTGCGCCGAGTGCTGCTGGCCAGTTTCCTGCTGGCCGCCTTGCGCTGGCTGCTGCTGGGGTCGTTCGCCGAGTTTCTCTGGGTGCTGTTGTTTGCGCAGGTCCTGCACGCGGCCACCTTTGGCAGCTTTCACGCCGCGGCCATTCATTTTGTCCAACGCAGTTTCGGCCCGCGCCAGCAGGGGCAGGGCCAGGCGCTCTACGCGGCGCTGGCCGGCACCGGTGGTGCACTGGGGGCTTTGTACGCCGGCTACAGCTGGAATGCCCTGGGCGCCACCTTCACCTTTAGTATTGCAAGCCTCGCCGCGCTGGCTGCAGCCGTTATCATTGCCACACGCATGCAAGAGGAGTTGCCGAAATGAGCAGCCTGTCGGTTTACCACGTTTCAAGCCCGGACCTGCCGAACAAGGTCCTGACCCACTTCGACGACATCAGCGCGACCCTGGCCGAACAGGGTGTCAGATTCGACCGTTGGCAGGCGGCGGCAAAGCTTCAGCCGGGCGCCAGCGATGAAGAGCTGGTGGCCGCCTATCAGGGGCCGATCGATCAACTGATGACCGAGCGTGGATACCTTGGGGTGCAGGTCATCAGTGTCAGCAGCGAGCAGCAACAACCCGCCGAACCGCCTGCCGAGCTCCTCGAAGAGCAGCATTTTGACGAGGACCTGGTACGGTTGTTTGTTGCCGGACGTGGCCAGTTCAACCTGCATATCGGCGATTATGTGTACGCCGTACTCTGCGAGAAAAACGACCTGATCCTGCTGCCTGCCGGTACTCGGCACTGGTTCGACAAGGGCGAGCGACCGCACTTCGTGGCCATCGGCCTGTTCAGCACTGCTGTGGAACCGCTGCCCCGCATCACCCCAGGTGACTTCGCCGGGCACTTCCCGCGGCTGGAAGATTAAACTGCCGACCGGATACGCGACAGGCGATTAAACGCTGGCGCAGTGCGTCATCCGGGCTTTCCTTGTGCTGTGCGTAGGACGTTGCCTATTGCTGAGTCAGTGAAGACTGATTCAGCGTTCATGCGCTTGTTTAATCCGCCCTCTATGTAACTCTTTCTTTCTGACACTCAACCACTGGCCCGGACGATCACCGTTCGAGTTCAGGCATGGACGATCACCAGGAGAAAGGTAATGGACAGCGCAACGGGTGACGCCGGGCCGGAGGTCAAGCCAGTCAAACGCCGACGCCCGGATCGGGCAGGCAAGCCGCTGAGCGAGAAGGAACTGGAGATCTTGCACTGGGCCAAGCGCGGCAAGACCGTTTGGGAAATCAGTGTGATTCGCTCGATCTCCCAGGCCACGGTGAAATTTCACCTGGCCAATATCTACGCCAAGCTGCAGGTCAGCAACCGTGCACAAGCGGTGGGGGAGGCGGCCAGACGCGGTATGTTGCGCTGAAAAAAGGGCCACCTGACTGGGTGTCAGGTGGCCCAAGGAAATCTGCTAGCAACCCGCTTCGATTACATCGAGTGATAGGTCGGCAGGGCAAAGCGCTGTTGGCTCTGCAGCATGGAAATTTGCGGTAATTCACTGGCCTGTTCCGCCAGGTCGCGACGAATAGCGCTGATCACCCAGGACAGTTGATCGCCAGCATGCAGTTGGGCGTAGGAAATCGAGCGCTTGAAGACTTTGCCTTCACTGCTGCGCAAGGTCAGCAGAATGCCGCCATCCGGGCGTGCCTGGGTGGTGACGTCGAAGTTGGAGAACAGCGAAGTGAATTTTTCTTGGATCAGGCTCATGTCTATCAGCTCCGTGTGCACATGAATGGCAAGCATGGAGGGGTAGTTGCAGTGATTGTGCCAGTATCGTTATCTAAAAAAATACTTATAAATCAATTATATACGAAAAAGTGAATTTTTCGGATTCGTGCATTCTGCATGAATGGCCATCGTGCATCCTGCATTTTGCGAGATTGCACGGCCGTTTGCGGGCCCACCTGCCGGCAGTGGCAGTGGGCGAGGGCCGGATACAAAACATTTCAAAAACCGCGTGTACAGCGACAGAACCCCTGGCGTACTTTTTTGCCGTTAAGCAGAGGTTTTCCGTTGTGTCTCATACAGGGATGAAGTTGCCCGAACACCTCGATTGCATGTTCGCCCGACAATAACAATACAGGCCCGCCGCAGAGGGCCGAACGGGAGCAACCATGAGCAGCACGCACCACGACACTATTACCTGGAGCATGATGCTCCGTAAGTTGCCGTCGATCGTCAAAGCCCTGCCCCGGGTGGTCAAGGGCCTCAAGGTGGCCAATGTCAAACAGCCGGACCAGCCTTGTGGCCTGGCGTTCACCTTCGAACAGGCGACAGTTCGTAACCCTGATGGCCCCGCCTTGCTGCACGGCAGCGTGTCGCTGACTTATGCACAGGTCAACCAGTGGGCCAACCGTATCGCTCATCACCTGTTGGCCCAGGGCATCGGCAAGGGCGACGTGGTCGGGGTGTTCATCGAGAACCGTCCTGAACTGCTGGTCACGGTGCTGGCGGTGGCCAAGGTCGGCGCCGTCAGCGCCATGCTCAATACTTCGCAAACCCACCAGGCGCTGCTGCACAGTGTCAACCTGGTCAAGCCGGCGGCCATTGTTGTCGGTGGAGAGTTGGTCCAGGCCTATTCGGCGATTCGCCAGCAGGTCGCCATCGATGACTGCCGCACCTGGTGGGTGGCTGACCAGGATTGCTCTCGGCATCACGGCGAGGCACCAGAGGGCTTGCGCAACCTGATGGCCGAGAGTGCCGATTGCGCAAGCGACAACCCGCCCAGCAGTCAGCAGGTGTTTCTCGATGACCCGTGCTTCTACATCTATACCTCCGGCACCACCGGGTTACCCAAGGCAGGGGTCTTCAAACACGGTCGCTGGATGCGCAGCAGCGCCAGCTTCGGCATGATCGCCCTGGATATGAGCCCGGACGATGTCGTCTATTGCACCTTGCCGCTGTACCACGCGACGGGCCTGTGCGTGTGCTGGGGCTCAGCCATCTGCGGCGCCTCGGGTTTCGCCATTCGGCGCAAGTTCAGCGCCAGCCAGTTCTGGAACGATGTGCGTAAGTACCAGGCTACAACCATCGGTTACGTGGGTGAGTTGTGCCGCTACCTGATCGACCAGACGCCGGCCACTAACGACCGGGATCACGCAGTCGTGAAGATGATTGGCAACGGCTTGCGCCCCGGCGTGTGGAGCGAGTTCAAGGGGCGTTTTGCGGTCAATCACATCTGTGAACTGTATGCCGCCAGTGACGGCAACATAGGTTTCAGCAACATCCTCAACTTCGATAACACCATCGGTTTTTCGCTGATGTCCTGGGAGTTGGTGGAGTACGCCCACGACAGCGGTGCGCCGCTACGCAACAGCAACGGCTTCATGCAGAAAGTCGGCAAGGGCCGGCAAGGCCTGTTGCTGGCGAAGATTGACGACAAGGCTCCGCTTGACGGCTATACCGACCCGCAAAAGACCGAAAAAGTGGTGCTGCACGATGTGTTCGAGAAGGGCGACCGTTACTTCAATACTGGTGACTTGCTGCGCAACATCGGTTTTGGTCACGCCCAGTTCGTCGACCGGTTGGGCGACACCTATCGCTGGAAGGGCGAGAACGTGTCCACCACCGAAGTCGAGAACATCCTCTTGCAACACCCGCATATTGCCGAGGCGGTGGCCTATGGCGTGGAGATCAGCAACACCAACGGGCGTGCCGGCATGGCGGCGATCACCCCGGCCGAATCCCTGGCGACCCTGGATTTCAGTGAGCTGCTGAGGTTCGCCCGCGAGCAGATGCCGGCCTATGCGGTACCGTTGTTCCTGCGGGTCAAAGTCAAGATGGAAACCACTGGCACCTTCAAGTACCAGAAGACCCGACTCAAGGACGAAGCTTTCGACCCCGGCAAAACCGGCGACGATCCGATCTATGCCTGGCTGCCCGGTTCAGACACTTACGTGCAGATCACCGAACAGGTACTGGCGGATATCCATGGCGGCAAGTTCCGTTATTGATTGTGGCTATGGTGGCATGAGAGAAAAAAGGGGTGACAGGGGGCAGGCCGCTTGCGGACACTAGCGGCCTATCGATTGACCGAATGTGGAGTCACCCATGTCAGACCAACCCCGCCAGATGACCCCGGAAGAAGCCGCCGAGTTTGCCGAGCAGGTTTTCAACAAGGCCCGTGAAGGCGATGCGGCGATGCTCGCGGCGCTGTTGAGCAAGGGTTTGCCGCCGAACCTGCGCAATCACAAGGGCGACACCCTGTTGATGCTGGCGGCTTACCACGGGCATGTCGATGCGGTGAAAGTGCTGCTGGAGCACAAGGCCGACCCGCAGATTCGCAACGACAACGGCCAGAGCCCGATTGCCGGGGCGGCGTTCAAGGGTGACCTGGCGGTGGTGGCGGCACTGGTCGATGGCGGGGCGGAGATCGAAGGTTCGTCCTTCGATGGCCGGACCGCGTTGATGATGGCCGCGATGTTCAACCGCACAGCCATCGTCGACTACTTGATTGGCAAGGGCGCAGATCCCAAGGCCAAGGACGCCAACGGCATCACCGCGCTGGACGCGGCCAAGACCATGGGCGCGGTGGATACCACGGCGCAGTTGGAGAAGATCCTTGGCTGATAGCCGGGTGGGCCGCAAGCTTCGCTGAATAATTACCGCCAAATACGCTATCCTTCGCGGCCGAAAATCTCCCTCGCTACAGGATCTGCCATGAAAGCCGCACTCATCGAACTCATCAGTAAAATCAGCTCCGGCTGCATGAGCGACGCGCAAATCGTGCAGATCGCCGATGAGGCGGCGCAGGCGTACGCCGACCCGGAGGCGTTCCTGGCGGCCAATCCGGACATCAACTACGACGACACTTTCCCGATTGCATTGGGCGAGTGGGTGGTAGTTGGCAGCCTGCCGGACACCGTGCTGTTCCAGGCTGACACCTATATGGACCTGTTCGAGCAGATCGTTGCGTCGTTCGGCCCCGGTGTGGCGTTCAACATCAAGCCCAAGCAACTGGCCAAGACCGAGGCGCTGACCGCGCTCAACCGGATCCAGATCCAGATGGGCAGCATGAACCCGGAAAACGGCGGTTACACGCTGCTCAACTTCAGCCAGTTGCTCGACGACGAAATCCAGCTCGTGCTGGTGTATGGCAACGACGTGGCACGGGTGCTGGAGTTGTGTGCCGAAGTCGGGATCAATGCGGCGCCGTCCCTGGAAGCGCTCAAGGTAGCCGTACACGTTTAACTCACGGCAATAAAAGGGAACCCTCCCGGGAGCCGGCTATCCTAAGGGGGGAATGCCTTCTATTGGGAGCAACACCATGGGTTCTACCTTTAATGGCCTGGTTGGCCTGATTATCCTGGCGCTGGATATCTGGGCGATCATCAACGTGCTCAAGAGCGGCGCGCAAACCGGGATGAAAATCGTCTGGATACTGCTGATCCTCTTGTTGCCGGTACTGGGCCTGATCATCTGGGCCATTGCCGGGCCACGGGGCAACGTGCGCCTATAGCCCCCATCAACAACCGTAGCAGCTGTCGAGCCCGCGAGGCTGCGTCAACGGCCGCAGGACGTTCATCCGGATTGGCAAGATAGCCGGGGGGCGCTGCGCAACCCAACGCAGCCTTCGGTAGCTGCTACAGGACCAGGTTAGCTCGCAGCCTTTTTTGTGTTTCCAGATATGCGTTGCACGAAATTTTCACAACCGCTCCAAGACAATTCGCCCGCTTGTTTTTCATCCCCGGTTTTCGCCCCGCCAGTGCTTGCGAGTAATAAATGGCAATGCCGTGGGTGATCGTGCAACATTTGTGCTCCGCGCAAGGTCCCGGCCATTTCCCCCAAGTCATGGCAATAAGAAAGCCTGGGCGCCGCTACTTCTTTGTAACTTCAACTTCCAATGGGTCCTAAAACGACATGGCAAACACGGACGCCCTGAATCAGCAGCGAGCCTCGAATCGCTTGCTGCAACCGACCGTCAAATCCCATCTGGCGTACACGCTACTCTGCGCCCTGGTCATGATGGTGATGCTCTCCCTGCTGCGCCTGGCGTTGCTGGTGTACAACCGGGAGATGATTCTTGACACACCGGCCTCGACTTTCCTCGAAGCTTTCGCCAACGGCCTGCGTTTCGACCTGCGTCTGGTGATCTACCTCAGCATCCCGCTGTTGCTGTCGCTGTTCAGCGTCCGGGCGATGGCCGCCCGTGGCCTGTTCCGGTTCTGGCTGACGGTGGTGTCGAGCATCGCGCTGTTCCTCGGCCTGATGGAGATGGACTTCTACCGCGAGTTCCACCAGCGCCTCAACGGCCTGGTCTTCCAGTACGTGAAGGAAGACCCGAAGACCGTGATGAGCATGCTCTGGTACGGGTTCCCGGTGGTGCGCTACCTGCTGGCCTGGGTGGTCGGCACCTGGCTGCTGAGCCTGGCGTTCAAGGGCGCTGACCGTGCTACCCGGCCGCGTGGCCCGTTCAGTGGCGGCAATGTCGGCACCCGTCAAGTGGCGCCGTGGTACACCCGCGTTGCCGTGTTCATGGTGTGCCTGCTGATCTGCGTAGCGGCCGCCCGTGGCACCCTGCGTCAAGGCCCGCCGATGCGCTGGGGTGACGTGTACACCACCGACTCGAACTTCGCCAACCAGTTGGGCCTCAACGGCACCCTGCAACTGGTGGCCGCGGCGAAAAGCCGAATGTCCGAAGACCGCGACAACATCTGGAAAGCCACCCTGCCGCAGCCTGAGGCGCAGCAGATCGTGCGCGACATGCTGGTCATGCCGGACGAGAAGCTGGTGGATGCCGACAGCGCCGCCGTGCGCCGGGATTTCCTGCCGCCTGCCGACAAGACCCTGCCGATCAAGAACGTCGTCGTGATCCTGATGGAAAGCATGGCCGGTCACTCGGTCGGTGCGCTGGGCGCGCCGGGCAACATCACCCCGTACCTGGACAAACTGTCCAAGGAAGGCCTGCTGTTCGACCGTTTCTTCTCCAACGGCACCCACACCCACCAAGGTATGTTCGCCACCATGGCGTGCTTCCCTAACCTGCCAGGCTTTGAATACCTGATGCAGACCCCGGAAGGCAGCCACAAGCTGTCCGGCCTGCCGCAGCTGCTCAGTGCACGCAAGTTCGACGACGTGTATGTCTACAACGGTGACTTTGCCTGGGACAACCAGTCGGGTTTCTTCAGCAACCAGGGCATGACCAACTTTGTCGGCCGCAACGACTTCGTCAACCCGGTGTTCTCCGACCCAACCTGGGGCGTGTCCGACCAGGACATGTTCGACCGTGGCCTGGTAGAGCTCAAGGCGCGTGAAAACGGCAAGCCGTTCTATGCCTTGCTGCAAACCCTGTCCAACCACACCCCATACGCGTTGCCGACTCCTTTGCCGGTGGAGCCGGTCACCGGTCGTGGCAGCCTCAACGAACACTTGACCGCCATGCGCTACTCCGACTGGGCACTGGGGCAGTTCTTCGAGAAGGCCCGCAAGGAGCCTTACTTCAAGGAAACCCTGTTTGTCATCGTTGGCGACCATGGGTTTGGCAACGAACGGCAGATCACCGAAATGGACCTGGGCCGCTTCAACGTGCCGATGCTGATGATCGCGCCGGGTATCCAGGAAAAGTTCGGTACCCTGGATCACACCGTGGGGACTCAGGTCGACATCGTGCCGACCATCATGGGCCGCCTGGGCGGCGAAACGCGTCACCAGTGCTGGGGGCGTGACCTGCTCAACCTGCCGCAGGGCGACACCGGCTTTGGCGTGATCAAGCCTTCGGGTAGCGAGCAGACTACGGCGATCATCACCCAGGACCAGATCCTGGTGCTGCCGAAGGAAAAGGACATGGCGCCGAAGATGTACCAGTACCAACTGGGCGCCAATCCACGTGCCGAGATCATCCCGGACGCACCGCGTACCGCTGAGATGAAGCAGAAACTGGAAGCCTTCCTGCAGACGGCAACCAAAAGCCTGATCGATAACACCGCTGGTGTAGTAGACGGCACGCCGGACTAAGGCCTGGCGTAATACAAAAAAGAGGCCCGCTCGGGCCTCTTTTTTTTGCCTGCAGTTTTTGTCTTAGATCCTGCCGAGCAACAGCAATACCAGCAGCACCACGACCACCACGCCGATCACCCCAGATGGCCCATAGCCCCAACTTCTGGAGTGGGGGAACACCGGCAGACCACCGATCAACAGCAGAATCAGGATAACCAGAAGAATCGTGCCCATGTCGAATTCCTTATTGGAGAGTTATTGAACGTCGCATTGGTTGAATAACAGGCCCGACTGCAATAAATCCGAGCGGCTTAATATTTCCGACTGTGGCCGGCGCGAGAAAATTCAATGTTTCTTTACTGCTATTGGCTTGCCGGTTTATTTCCTTTATCAACCCCCGCGAGGGGGCTGCGCTGTGGTTCGGTTTGCCTGGGGCATTCAGCGCTTTGATGGTCATGGGTGTAGGAAATTCCTTCGCTACACTGCGAGCATCTTTCCCAGAACAACAAGGCAACTTCCTATGCAAAATCGCATGATGATCACTGGCGCCGGGTCCGGCCTGGGTCGCGAAATCGCTCTGCGCTGGGCTCGTGAAGGTTGGCAGTTGGCCTTGTCGGACGTCAGCGAGCCCGGCCTGCAGGAAACCCTCAAGCTAGTCCGCGAGGCCGGCGGTGATGGCTTTGTGCAGCGCTGTGATGTGCGCGACTACAGCCAGTTGACGGCCTTTGCCCAGGCCTGTGAGGTCAAGTTCGGCGGCATCGACGTGATCGTCAACAACGCTGGGGTCGCCTCAGGTGGCTTCTTCAGCGAGTTGTCGCTGGAAGACTGGGACTGGCAGATCGCAATCAACCTGATGGGCGTGGTCAAGGGCTGCAAGGCATTTCTGCCGCTGCTGGAGCAAAGCAAGGGCAAGATCATCAACATCGCTTCGATGGCGGCACTGATGCAGGGGCCGGCCATGAGCAACTACAACGTGGCCAAGGCCGGCGTGGTGGCGCTGTCCGAGAGCCTGTTGATCGAGTTGGCGCAACAGGAGATCGGCGTGCACGTGGTCTGCCCGTCGTTCTTCCAGACCAACCTGCTCGACTCATTCCGCGGCCCGACCCCGGCCATGAAGGCCCAAGTCGGCAAGTTGCTGGAGAGCTCGCCAATTACCGCCAGCGATATCGCCGACTACATCTACCAGCACGTCGCGGCTGGCGAGTTCATGATCCTGCCCCATGAACAGGGGCGCATGGCCTGGGCACTGAAGCAGAAGAATCCGCAATTGCTGTACAACGAAATGACCGTCATGGCCGACAAGATGCGCGCCAAGGCCCGGCAAAACGCTAGCTGAACTTGCGACTCAGAGGCGCGATGGTTAGGGTTGCCGCATTCTGGCAACCCTGACGAGATGTGCCCATGCTCAACTACCTGTGGTTCTTCCTCGCGGCGCTGTTTGAAATCGCCGGTTGCTACGCCTTCTGGATGTGGCTGCGCCAGGACAAAAGCGCCTGGTGGATGGTCCCGGCGCTGCTCAGCCTGACGCTGTTTGCCCTGCTGTTGACCAAGGTCGAGGCGACCTACGCCGGGCGTGCCTATGCCGCTTATGGCGGGATCTACATCGTTGCCTCGATCGCCTGGCTGGGGCTGGTCGAGCGGGTGCGCCCGTTGAGTTCGGACTGGTTGGGGGTAGCCCTGTGTGTGCTGGGGGCGAGCATTATTCTGTTTGGCCCACGCTTCACGTCGACCTGAGTCATTTGGCGGGTATTGCAGGGGATGTCTGTAGGGTAATTCGATCTGGCGTGTAGGAAGGGGCTATTTTCCTGGCGCTGTCTTGAAGCTCCGGAGTTCGCCGGCCATCTTCAGGGCTCGGTAACCTCAAGGACTAGAGCCATGCTTGTACTCAGCCGCGTTGTCGGTGAATTGATCTCCATTGGCGACACCATCACCGTGCGTGTTCTCGACGTCAGCGGTGGCAATGTGCGGTTCGGCGTCGAAGCCCCGCGGCACGTCAATGTCCACCGTTGTGAAGTCTACGAACGCATCCAGGCCAAGCGTGCCCGGGAAATGCGCGACTAAGGCTCAGTCGAACAGGTGCTTGGGCACATCGTGCTTGAGCATCAACTGGCACTGCTCGCTCTCGGGGTCGAAGACAATCAGGGCCTGGCCTTTGCTCAGGGCATTGCGCACCCGCAGAACCCGAGTCTGCAGCGGTGTGTCGTCGCCGTTGTCGGTGCCGTCGCGGGTGACAAAGTCTTCGATCAGGCGGGTCAGGGTGTCGACTTCAAGTTGGTCGTGGGGAATCAGCATGGCTACCTCGGTCATCAATGCGCCGATCCTACGGCGCTTCGCGCAGCAGGACCAGTGCAAAGTGGCCCGGGTCCTAGGACGAACGTTGCCCTACCAGGCTGTCCACCGAGGGCACGCGGGTATCGCTTTCCATCTGTGCATCGTGTTCCAGTTGATGGCTGAAGCGATCCAGTGAGCCTTTGGCCGGTTGGGCGTCGCTGGCAAATACCGGCGGGCTGAGGATGTAGGCACCCAGCAAGCGGCTCAAGGCGGCGAGGCTGTCGATATGGGTGCGCTCGTAGCCGTGGGTGGCGTCGCAACCGAATGCCAGCAGGGCGGTGCGGATGTCATGGCCGGCGGTGACCGCCGAGTGGGCGTCGCTGAAGTAATAGCGGAACAGATCGCGGCGCACCGGCAATTCATGCTCGCTGGCCAGCCGCAACAGGTGGCGCGAGAGGTGGTAGTCATAGGGCCCGCCGGAATCCTGCATCGCCACACTGACCGCGTGCTCGCTGGAGTGCTGACCCGGGGCGACCGGCGCAATGTCGATGCCGACAAATTCACTGACATCCCAGGGCAATGCCGCCGCCGCGCCACTGCCGGTTTCCTCGGTGATGGTGAACAGCGGATGACAGTCGATCATCAAGGGTTCGCCGCTGTCGACAATGGCTTTGAGCGCGGCCAGCAGGGCGGCCACGCCGGCCTTGTCGTCCAGGTGCCGGGCACTGATGTGGCCGCTCTCGGTGAATTCCGGCAAGGGATCGAAGGCGACAAAGTCGCCGATGCTCACGCCCAGCGAATCGCAATCGGCCCGGGTGGCGCAATAGGCATCCAGGCGCAGTTCGACGTGATCCCAACTCACCGGCAGTTCGTCGACCGCGGTGTTGAACGCATGCCCCGAGGCCATTAACGGCAGCACGCTGCCCCGTATCACGCCGTTGTCGGTGAACAGGCTGACGCGGCTGCCTTCGGCAAAACGGCTGGACCAGCAGCCCACCGGGGCGAGGGTCAGGCGACCGTTGTCCTTTACCGCGCGCACGCTGGCACCGATGGTGTCGAGGTGCGCGGAGACGGCGCGATCGGGGCTGTTTTTCTTGCCCTTGAGCGTGGCGCGAATGGTGCCACGGCGGGTCAGCTCAAAGGGGATGCCCAGTTCTTCAAGACGCTCGGCGACGTAGCGCACGATGGTGTCGGTGAAACCGGTCGGGCTGGGAATGGCGAGCATCTCCAGGAGGACTTTCTGCAGGTAGGCGAGATCGGGTTCGGGAATTTTACGGGTCATGGGAATTCCTTGAATTGACTTGAGTCGCGAGCGGCAAGCGGCAAGCCTCAAGAGCTAACGCGCTCAGGCGTGACTCGCCGCTCGCAGCTGTCAGCTATGCGGAAACAACAGATCCACAAACCGCTCGGCCACCGGTTGTGGTTCGTGATTGGCCAGGCCGGCACGTTCATTGGCTTCGATGAACACGTAGTCCGGCTGATCGGCGGCCGGCACCATCAGGTCCAGGCCTACCACCGGAATATCCAGTGCCCGCGCCGCGCGCACGGCGGCATCGACCAGGGTGGGATGCAGCATCTCGGTGACATCTTCCAGGGTGCCGCCGGTGTGCAGGTTGGCTGTACGCCGCACACACAGGCGCTCGCCCGCGGGCAGGATGCTGCTGTAGGTAAAGCCGGCGGCCTGCAGCGTGCGCTCGGTTTCGTGGTCCAGGGGGATTTTGCTTTCGCCGTCGGTGGCGGCCTGGCGTCGGCGGCTCTGGGCCTGGATCAAGGCGTCGATCGTGTGCTGGCCATCGCCGATGATCTGCGCCGGGCGGCGGATGGCGGCCGCGACCACCTCGAAGCCGATCACCAGAATGCGCAGATCGAGGCCTTGGTGGAAACTTTCCAGCAACACCCGGGAGTCGAAGCGGCGGGCGTCGTCGATGGCCTGTTGCAGCTCGTCGATGCTCTGCAAGTCCACTGCCACCCCTTGGCCCTGTTCACCGTCCAGGGGTTTGACCACTACCCGGCGGTGTTCGTCGAGAAACGCCAGGTTGTCGTCGGCGTTGCCCGCCAGTTGCTGGGCCGGCAGATTCAGCCCGGCGGCCTTGAGCACCTTGTGGGTCAGGCTCTTGTCCTGGCACAGGCTCATGCTGATGGCGCTGGTCAGGTCGCTGAGGGATTCGCGGCAACGCACCCGGCGCCCGCCATGGCTGAGGGTGAACATGCCGGCCTGGGCATCGTCGACCTGCACATCGATGCCGCGCCGGTGGGCTTCATCGACGATGATCCGCGCATAAGGATTGAAATCGGCCTGGGGCCCCGGGCCGAGAAACAGCGACTGGTTGATGCCATTCTTGCGCTTGATGGCGAAGGTCGTCAGCGTGCGAAACCCCAGCTTGGTATAGAGCTGCTTGGCTTGACGGTTGTCGTGCAAAACCGAGAGATCGAGGTAGCTCAGGCCACGGCTCATGAAGTGTTCGATCAGGTGGCGTACCAGCACTTCGCCAACCCCGGGCCGTGTGCACTGCGGGTCGACCGCCAGGCACCACAGGCTGCTGCCGTGTTCGGGGTCGGCGAAGGCCTTGTCATGGTTGAGGCCCATGACGCTGCCGATCACCGCGCCGCTGTCTTCATCTTCGGCCAGCCAGTAGACCGGGCCACCGTGATGCCGGGGCGTCAGGCGCTGCGGGTCGATGGGCAGCATGGAGCGGGCCTGGTACAACTGGTTGATGGCGTGCCAGTCGGCGTCGCTCTGCGCCCGGCGAATGCGGAAGCCGCGAAAGACCCGGGTTGCCTGGCGGTAGTCGCTGAACCACAGGCGCAGGGTGTCGGAGGGGTCGAGAAACAGCTGCGCCGGCTCCAGGCCCAACACTTGCTGGGGCGCGGCCACGTACAGGGCAATGTCGCGCTCGCCCGGTTCTTCATGGGCCAGTTCCCGGGCCAGGCTCGCCGCGTCGGGGAAGGTATGGCCGATCAGCAACCGGCCCCAGCCGCAATGCACGGCAATCGGCTCGCCCGCGTCGCTGCCGTCTTCGGCGAAACGCGCTTGCAGGCGTTCATAGGACGGTGCCTGGCCGCGCAGCAAGCGCTGGTTCAGCGCTGTGGCGTGAGGTTTCATCAGTCAGATTCCTTGTTCGCTGAGCCATAGGTTCAGCGCTGCCAGTTGCCACAGTTTGGAGCCGCGCAACGGGGTCAACTGGCCTTGCGGGTCGGTGAGCAGGCGGTCGAGCATCGCCGGCTTGAACAGTCCACGGTCTTGGCTGGGATCCAGCAGCAGTTCGCGCACCCAGTCCAGGGTCGCACCTTGCAGATGCTTGAGGCCGGGAACTGGGAAATAACCCTTCTTGCGGTCGATCACCTCGCCGGGGATCACCAGGCGCGCAGCTTCCTTGAGCACCTGCTTGCCGCCGTCCGGCAGTTTGAATTTGCCCGGTACCCGCGCTGACAATTCCACCAGGCGGTAGTCGAGAAACGGCGTACGCGCCTCCAGGCCCCAGGCCATGGTCATGTTATCCACACGCTTGACCGGGTCGTCGACCAGCATCACCGTACTGTCCAGGCGCAGCGCTTTATCCACAGGTGCGGCGGCGCCGGGCTGGGCGAAATGTGCCCGCACGAAGTCGCCGGCGGCGTCATGCTCGGTCAGCCATTGCGGTTGCACGGTGGCGGCGTAGTCGTCGTAGCTGCGGTCGAAGAAGGCCTCGCGATAGGCCGCATAGGGGTCGCTGGCGCCATCGACCTGCGGGTACCAGTGGTAGCCGGCAAACAGTTCATCCGCACCCTGGCCGCTTTGCACCACTTTGCAGTGCTTGGCCACTTCCCGGGACAGCAGGTAGAAGGCGATGCAGTCGTGGCTGACCATCGGCTCGCTCATCGCGCGGAACGCGGCGGGCAGTTGCTCGATGATTTCCTTCTCGTCGATGCGCAGTTGGTGATGGCGGGTGCCATAGTGCTTGGCGATCAGGTCCGAGTATTGGAACTCGTCACCCCGTTCGCCGCCCGCGTCCTGAAAACCGATAGAGAAGGTCGACAGGTCTTGCACACCGACTTCGCGCAGCAGCCCCACCAGCAGGCTGGAGTCGACGCCGCCGGACAGCAGCACGCCGACATCCACCGCCGCGCGCTGACGAATCGCCACCGCGTCACGGGTACTCTGCAGCACCCGGTCACGCCAGTCTTCCAGGGTCAGGTCGAGTTCGTCGGCGCGGGGTCCGTAGGGCAGCGTCCACCAGGTTTGCTGTTCGGTGCTGCCGTCAGCCTCGATACGCATCCAGGTCGCCGGCGGCAGTTTTTCGATGCCTGCCAGCAAGGTGCGGGGCGCCGGGACCACAGCGTGGAAGTTCAGGTAGTGGTTGAGCGCCACCGGGTCGAGGATCGGGTTGATGTCGCCGCCCTTGAGCAGGGCAGGCAAAGTCGAGGCGAAGCGCAGGCGCTGGCCGGTGCGCGACAGGTACAAGGGTTTCACGCCGAGGCGGTCACGGGCGATGAACAGGCGTTGGCTGTCGCGCTCCCAGATGGCGAAGGCAAACATGCCGTTGAGGCGGGGCAGCAGGTCTGCGCCCCAGGCGTGATAGCCCTTGAGCAACACTTCGGTGTCACCGCCGGAATAGAAGCCGTAACCGAGGCTTTCCAGCTCGGCGCGCAATTCGGGGAAGTTGTAGATCGCGCCGTTGAAGGCCAGGGACAGGCCCAGTTGACTGTCGACCATCGGCTGCGCCGAGCCGTCCGACAGGTCCATGATTTTCAGCCGTCGATGGCCCAGGGCGATCGGTCCCTGGCTGTGAAAACCCCAGGCGTCGGGGCCACGAGGCGCCAGGTGATGGGTGATTCGCTCAATGGCGGCCAGGTCGGCCGGTTGATGATCAAAACGTAACTCGCCAGCTAATCCGCACATAAATTCCTTACCGGTTTTTCCGTTGGGGAGGGTCAATCTCGAACCCGCCGGAAGTGGCGGGTACTCAGAAACTGACCTGCTGCGGTGCTGTGAGTTTTAGATCGATCGC
>NZ_FYEC01000008.1:47093-222101 GCF_900187635.1 Pseudomonas sp. Irchel 3H3
CGCCAGCTAATCCGCACATAAATTCCTTACCGGTTTTTCCGTTGGGGAGGGTCAATCTCGAACCCGCCGGAAGTGGCGGGTACTCAGAAACTGACCTGCTGCGGTGCTGTGAGTTTTAGATCGATCGGTTATAAGCAGAGGTTACCGGACTGGCCTCAGGCTTTGCCGCGAATCAACTGGCGCAAGGCAAATCGATTCGGGTGGCAGGCTTCAGCCACGCTGCGGGGCAGGGGCAGCGGTTCATTGTCCAGCCAGGCTGCGAGCAGCTCGCCAGACCGGCTTGGGGTATAGGGGGCCTGTCCCCTGGCATCGGGTCGCATCATGGTGATGCTGGCTCCTGAGGGCGTCGGGAGCACAGCATCCGGGGTCAGCTAAGCGCCTTGAGTGCCGGGTTTATGGAGCGCTTATGGTCAATGCAGGGCGTCACCGTACTAGATTCGACAAGAACATCACTTGGCGGGATTACCTTTAGGGCCGTTTAGCTCCAACTGAGCTTAATTTGCCTGTCTGAGATATCCATCACGCTGGAGGTTTCGGCAACCACTTGCATAGAGCGCGAAACTGCGAACATCGATACCTGCATCTAGTTTTGACTGTTACTCTTTTTTAGTGCGCCAATCATTAATTTCAATAATGGCTGCTCTATAAACTTATAGGCAATGGCCCCAATGAGCATAGATAGGATTATCGCCAAGCCGACGTGTAGAATAGATTTGTCTACAGGGGAGTACCAATCTATGGCCCAAATGACAAGCGCATGGAATAGGTATATTGAGTAGCTTGCCTCACCAAAAAATTGAGCAGTCTTCGATTTCATGAATTTTGATGAGTCAAACCCGAGGCAGCCGATTATCAGTAGTGCGCTAGGTACGCCCCAAGCTAGAAAGCCCTCTGATTTGAATTTGTTGTTTACTACAAACAGAACTATTGATGACGTGATAAGTATTATAGATGGAGCGGTTTTTGGTCTGTATCCGGTTTTTATGAGCTGCCCGATCATTAGGCCGATTGCAAACTCAAGAACCCCCTCTGTAAGATAGTATGAACCTGGAGCGCTTGAAAGGTTTTTTGATAAAGATCCAATGGCCAAAAGAATGCAAATGGCTGTGTATGTCGTGTTTTTATTTATTATCAGTAGTGTTGACAAGACCAGGTAGAAGAACATCTCAAAATTCAGAGTCCAGCCAGGGTAAAGAATAGGGAAGAAAAACTCCGCAGGAGGGGGTAGGAATAAGTAGGATGATATGATGTGGCTTGTTGATATAGACATGTCATATCTAAGTGTAAAGTATGCGGCTGCTAGTGTTGTTGCTATCCAGTACATTGGAACAACGCGCACAATTCTACGAACAAAAAAGTCTAACGGCTTGGTCTTGTCAGTTATTGAGATTGACATGACAATTCCGCTAATTACAAAGAACAGATCGACCCCTGCAGCTCCAGCTCTGAAATTCATAAAAGGGAAGAGAGACAGAGCGTGATAGATCACTACGGTAAAAGCGCCAAGCCCTCTCAGAGCCTGTATCGAATAAAGTTTTCCCTGCATGGCGATACCTGATCCTTAAAAAAGCGCGAAATATACCAGTAGATTCGATCTGACACCAAAGCCAGCGTTGCAACTGGGCCCGCCATCGAGCGGGTTTATTTTTGCCTGGAGAAAAACAAGGGCAAGACTTTCGGATACCCAGGCAGGGCGCCGCGACACGCTCGCCTTTCTCGACACGCTAGCTTGGGCAAAGGGTGCCGGCAGTTCCCCGGCCACCATCATGGATGGTTACGACGTGATCGTCACCGGCATCGACGCGAAGCCCGAGGTGTTCAAGGACTTCAGTCCGGTCAGCCAGGACCTGCTGGAAGTGCTCGCCGGCCGGATCGAAACCGCTATCAAGAAGTGCCGGGGTATTTTGCCTAGCGCCGGAAATGGCCAGCGCAAGCACCGGCTCGAGGACTAGATCAAGCAGTTCTGCTTGGTAGGCGGGAGGCTGTCGTAAGAGGTGGTAATGGAGTCATTCACCGCGATAATTGTCACAGGCGAACTGGTGAGCATCACGCGTGAGCGCTGCGATGAGATCTTCTAAGAGTCCATGGGCGTGCTTGGGGGAGCACTGGAAGCGCTGGATCATCTATCAGGGCGTTAACGCTACTCGAACTCTGGAAGGTTTTCCAAACTGTCTCTCTTAGTTCTGGTGCTATCCATTGTTAATGGTTGCTATCAATAATATAAACGTGCACTCCGAATTTCCACTTTTTGTTAGTCTTCTTAATCTTGGTTTGAAGTTTTGCCTTTTGGAGTTGAATTGGTTTTGCAACAAAAGACCTTGGAGCTATTCGGTCTACGTCAGCTGTAGATGGCTTCTCTTCTTTTACGATAGGTCGATCAAGATGCTTTCGATCAACTGAGTGTTTGGCAGTTGTAATGCAGAAGTCCGGCATGATCATATCCTATTGCATGGCCAAATTCCGTACACAGGATTGTGTATGCGGCGAGCACTTGAAAGGCGTCCTATCGGACGGAAATCTCGTACTTTTTGTACCTCTCTTGCGTTTTCTAGGGAGGGTTAGGGGGGGGGGCCTGAATCTCTTTAAAATTCCCGGCCCAAAAACGCCAGCTAATCCGCACATAAATTCCTTACCGGTTTTTCCGTTGGGGAGGGTCAATCTCGAACCCGCCGGAAGTGGCGGGTACTCAGAAACTGACCTGCTGCGGTGCTGTGAGTTTTAGATCGATCGGTTATAAGCAGAGGTTACCGGACTGGCCTCAGGCTTTGCCGCGAATCAACTGGCGCAAGGCAAATCGATTCGGGTGGCAGGCTTCAGCCACGCTGCGGGGCAGGGGCAGCGGTTCATTGTCCAGCCAGGCTGCGAGCAGCTCGCCAGACAGCGGAGCGGTGATCAACCCCCGGGAACCATGGCCGCTATTGACGTACAAGCCTTCGAGCCAAGGGCACGGGTGGACCGGTACTTGCCGGGCGTCCTTGGCCAGTGCGCCATAGGCCTGGGTGAAGGCCTGGCTGTCGGCCAGCGGACCGACAATCGGCAGGTAGTCGGGGCTGGTACAGCGGAAGGCCGCGCGTCCCTGGAGTTGCTCCGGGTCCAGTTCGGATATGTGCAGGCGCTCGACCAGGTCGGGGGAGATGTCCTTGAGCATGTCCAGGTTGCCCAGGTGTTCGGCGGTGGTCGGCGTGAGGTCGTCGCTCTTGAAGTCGAAGCTGGCGCCCAGGGTGTGTTCACCCAGGCGCGCCGGGGCGACGTAACCTTCGGCGCACACGACGGTGCCGAGGCTCTGGCTCTGTGGGGTTTGCGCTAAACGAGTGATTTGCCCGCGAATCCGCTTGAGCGGCAAGTCGGCACTTTGCGCAAACTGTTTGATCTGCGCCGCGCCAGCCAGGATCACCACCGGCGCGCTGGCCAGCAGGGTCTCGCCATCCCAGGCTTGCCAGAGCTGGTCGACCTTGCGCAGCTGCAGTACTTCGCGGTGGGCCAGCAGTTGCACCTGGGGGTGGGCCGCTTGCCAGCGGCACAACGCAGGCGGGTGCACCCAGCCGCCTTCGGGGTAAAACAACCCGCCGTGTTCCAGGGCGATGCCGGCGATGGCCTGTGCCTGGAGGCGATCCAGCGGCTGCAGCAGATCGCTGGCAAACGCCGCCGCCAGCTTGGCCTGGCGCTCGGCTTCCTTGGCATCGAATGCCAGTTGCAGAACCCCGCAATCATCCCAGTCGTGGCCGCGGTGCAAGTGTTCGAGCAGACGTCGGGTATGACCGAAGCCGCTGACGATCATTTGCGAGAGGGCGGTGCCGTGGGCCGACAACTTCAGGTACAGCACCCCTTGCGGGTTGCCGGAGGCTTCCTGGGCGAGGTCGGCGTGGCGCTCCAGCAGGCTGACCTGCCAGCCACGTGCGGCGAGGCTGGCGGCACTCGCGCAGCCGGCCAGGCCGGCACCGATCACCAGCGCATGGCGTTCGCCCAGGTGCTGCGGCGGCCGGGCAAACCAGGGTTTGACGGCTGCCGGTGCTGGCGTCTCTGCGGGCCAGGCGATGAACGCCCCGCGCAGGATCTCCCATTTGTGGCCGATGCCCGGCGTGCGGCGCATCTTGAAGCCGGCGGCGTTGAGCAAACGACGCACCCAGCCGGTGCTGGTGAAGGTGCTGATGGTCGAGCCGGGAGCGGCCAGGCGCGCCAGTTCGGCGAACAGTTCGGCGGTCCACATCTCGGGATTTTTCGCAGGGGCAAAGCCGTCGAGAAACCAGGCGTCGATCTGCGCGTCCAGTTGTGGCAACTGCTCCAGGGCGTCGCCAATCAGCAGTGTCAGCGTGACGCGGCCATGGTCCAGTACCAGGCGCTGGAAACCCTGGTGGATGGCGACGTACTGCGCCAGCAAGGGCTCGGCGAAGGCCTTGAGTTCCGGCCACAGGGCCAGGGCTCGCTGCAGATCGGCAGGGCTCAGCGGGTATTTTTCAACGCTGATGAAATGCAGGCGCGCACCCGCCACTGCCTGCTGTTCAAACAGTTGCCAGGCACACAGGAAGTTCAGCCCGGTACCGAAGCCGGTCTCGCCAATCACCAGTTTTTCGCCGGCACTCAGGGCGGCAAAACGTTCGCTCAGGCGGTTTTGTTCGATGAATACATAGCGGGTTTCTTCCAGGCCCGATTGGTCGGAGAAATACACGTCATCGAACACCCGCGAGCGCGGGCGGCCTTGGTCGTCCCAGTCGAGCTGGGCGTGGGGCAATACAGGGTTCATGGCGGGCTCAGCATTGGCAAGGCCGCCATTCTAGCGGATCAGGGCAACGGCAACTGATCTATGGCAGCTCGGCGCGTATTACCCGCACAAACCGCCGGTCAATCCGCTAGGCTTGGGCCATCTTGGATGGGAGCCACTCATGTTCGAATCTGCCGAAATCGGTCACGCGATCGATAAAGAAACCTATGAGGCCGAAGTACCGGCGCTGCGTGAAGCCTTGCTCGAAGCCCAGTTCGAGTTGCAGCAGCAGGACCGCTTTCCGGTGATCGTGCTGATCAACGGTATCGAAGGCGCCGGCAAGGGCGAGACGGTCAAATTGCTCAACGAGTGGATGGACCCGCGGCTGATCGAAGTGCGCACCTTCGACCAGCAGACCGATGAAGAACTGGCGCGGCCACCGGCCTGGCGCTATTGGCGGATGCTTCCGGCCAAGGGCCGTATGGGGGTGTTCTTCGGCAATTGGTACAGCCAGATGCTGCAAGGTCGGGTTCACGGCTTGTTCAAGGACGCGGTGCTGGACCAGGCAATCAACGGTGCGGAACGCCTGGAGAAAATGCTCTGCAACGAAGGCGCACTGATCTTCAAGTTCTGGTTTCACCTGTCCAAGCAGCAAATGAAGGCCCGCCTCAAATCGCTGCAGGACGACCCGCTGCATAGCTGGCGCATCAGCCCGTTGGACTGGCAGCAGTCCCAGACCTACGACAAGTTCGTGAAGTACGGCGAGCGGGTGATCCGCCGCACCAGCCGCGATTACGCGCCATGGCACATTATCGAAGGCGTCGACCCCCATTATCGCAGCCTGGCGGTGGGCAAGATCCTGCTCGCCGGCCTACAGGCCGCCCTCAAGCGGCCCAACCTCAAGCCGGACAAGGTCAGCGCCGCGCCACTGACCACCAGCGTGGACCAGCGCGGGCTGCTGGATGCCCTGGACATGAGCCAGCACCTGGGCAAGAAAGACTATGAAGAGCAGTTGATTACCGAGCAGGCACGGCTGGCCGGCTTGCTGCGGGACAAGCGCATGCGCAAGCACGCGTTGGTCGCGGTGTTCGAGGGCAATGATGCGGCAGGCAAGGGCGGGGCGATCCGCCGGGTGGCTGCGGCGCTCGATCCGCGGCAGTACAGCATCGTGCCGATTGCCGCGCCGACCGAGGAAGAGCGTGCGCAACCTTACCTGTGGCGCTTCTGGCGGCACGTTCCGGCGCGGGGTAAGTTCACCATCTTTGACCGTTCCTGGTATGGCCGGGTGTTGGTGGAACGTATCGAAGGCTTCTGTACGCCGGCCGACTGGATGCGCGCCTATGGCGAGATCAACGACTTCGAAGAGCAACTCGATGCCTCCAATGTAATCGTCGTGAAGTTCTGGTTGGCCATCGATAAACAGACCCAGCTGGAGCGTTTCCAGGAGCGCGAACAGATCCCCTTCAAGCGCTTCAAGATCACCGAGGACGATTGGCGTAACCGCGAAAAATGGGACGACTACCGTGGCGCCGTGGGCGATATGGTCGACCGCACCAGCACCGAGGTCGCGCCCTGGACCCTGGTGGAGGCCAACGACAAGCGCTGGGCCCGGGTCAAGGTGCTGCGCACCATCAACCGGGCGCTGGAAGCGGCGTTCGAGAAATCCGACAAGCACGATAAGAAGCACAAGTAGGCGTCATCGTTGACGTACATCGCGAGCAGGCTCGCTCCCACAATGGTTTTGCATATACCCAAAAACCTGTGGGGGCGGACACCATGGGTTTGCATACGCGGGATGAATGATTGTCGCGGTCGGCGGGGTGGTGGATCTATTCTCGATTCACTCCCCTGAACGACAACAACAATGAGGTATGCCATGCGTGAAGTAGTGATCGTCGATAGCGTGCGAACCGGCCTGGCCAAGTCTTTCCGTGGCAAGTTCAACCAGACTCGCCCGGATGACATGGCGGCCCATTGCGTCAACGCACTGCTGCAACGAAATGCTATCGACCCGGCCAGCGTCGAGGATTGCATCGTCGGCGCCGGTTCCAACGAAGGTGCCCAGGGCTTCAATATCGGGCGTAACGTGGCCGTGCTCTCGCGCCTGGGCACTGGCACCAGCGGCATGACCCTCAACCGCTTCTGCTCCTCGGGCCTGCAGGCGATTGCCATTGCGGCGAACCAGATCGCTTCGGGTTGCAGCGACATCATTGTCGCCGGTGGCGTCGAGTCCATCAGCCTGACCATGAAAAGCGTCAACACCGACAACCTGATCAACCCGTTGCTCAAGGAGCAGGTGCCGGGTATCTACTTCCCCATGGGCCAGACCGCGGAAATCGTTGCCCGTCGTTATCAGGTCAGCCGCGAAGAGCAGGACCGCTACGCCCTGCAAAGCCAGTTGCGCACTGCCCAGGCGCAGGCCGGCGGATTGTTCGACGATGAAATCGTGCCAATGACGGTGAAGTACAAGGTCGAGGACAAGCACAGCGGCGAGGTGCAGATCCTCGAGGGCATTGTCGATCGTGATGACTGCAACCGTCCCGACACCACTTACGAAAGCCTGGCCGGATTGAAACCAGTGTTCGCCGAGGACGGCTCGGTGACGGCCGGTAACTCGTCGCAACTGTCCGACGGTGCTTCTATGACCCTGGTGATGAGCCTGGAAAAAGCCCTGCAACTGGGCCTTAAACCCAAGGCGTTCTTCCGTGGTTTTACGGTGGCCGGTTGTGAGCCGGATGAAATGGGCATCGGCCCGGTATTCTCGGTGCCCAAGCTGCTCAAGGCCAAAGGTCTGCAAGTCGCTGATATAGATCTGTGGGAACTCAACGAAGCCTTTGCCTCGCAATGCCTGTACAGCCGTAACCGCCTGGAAATCGACAACGAAAAGTACAACGTCAACGGCGGCTCGATCTCCATCGGCCATCCGTTCGGCATGACTGGCTCACGCCAGGTCGGGCACCTGGTGCGCGAACTGCAGCGCCGCAACCTGCGCTACGGCATCGTGACCATGTGTGTGGGCGGTGGCATGGGCGCCAGCGGGTTGTTCGAAGCGGTGCGTTGAACCGAGCGACCCATACAGTCTTATTAGCGGCTAGTGCGCAACTGTCCCTGTGTGATGCCGGCGTGGAAGCCTAGAATGGGCTTTTCTCGCCGTCTTGCTCTGGGGTTTGCATGCACATTTCGTCCGGTCGCTGGGTCTATGGTCTGTTCCTGGCCCTGCTGACCGCTTTTTTATGGGGCATCCTGCCGATCAAGCTCAAGCAGGTGCTGCTGGTGATGGACCCGGTCACGGTGACCTGGTTTCGCCTGCTGGTTTCCGGTGGGTGCCTGTTTGCCTACCTGGCCGCCACCCGGCGCCTGCCAAGCCGCAAGGCCCTAGGCCCCAAAGGCGGCTGGCTGGTGCTGATGGCGGTGCTCGGGCTGGTGGGTAACTACGTGCTGTACCTCATGGGCCTGAATCTATTGAGCCCCGGCACTGCGCAACTGGTGGTGCAGGTGGGCCCGATCCTGTTGCTGATCGGCAGTGTATTGATATTCAAGGAGCGTTTCAGCCTGGGGCAGGGGATTGGCCTGCTGGTGCTGATGCTCGGCTTCGGGCTGTTTTTCAATCAGCGCCTGAGCGAGTTGCTGACGTCCTTGAGTGACTACACCGCCGGGGTGCTCCTGATTTTGTTGGCTTCCACCGTGTGGACCTTCTATGCGCTGGGGCAAAAACAATTGCTGACAGTGTGGAATTCGCTACAGGTGATGATGGTGATCTACCTGTTTTGCGCCCTGTTGCTCACGCCGTGGGTGCATCCACTGGAGGCGCTGCAGTTGAGCCCGCTGCAAGGCTGGCTGCTACTGGCGTGCTGCCTCAATACCCTGGTTGCCTATGGCGCGTTTGCCGAGGCGCTGGCCCATTGGGAAGCCTCACGGGTCAGTGCAACGCTGGCGATCACCCCGTTGGTGACCTTTGCAGCGGTGGCGTTGGCGGCCTGGTTATGGCCGGAGTATGTACAGGCCGAGCAGATCAATGGCCTGGCGTATGGCGGCGCGTTGCTGGTGGTGCTGGGGTCGGCGCTGGTGGCATTGGGGCCGTCGCTGATTGCCGGGCTCAGGGCACGGCGGATGCGGGCGGCGGTGACGCGGATCAGTTGAAAAATTGCGGCGTACTTTAGAGCATCGCGAGCAGGCTCGCTCCCACAGGATTGTGTGTAACCTGCGGGAGCTTGCCAACTGGCTGCTTCAGCCCTGCTTGCCTGCCTCCAGCATGTTTTCCGGGCGCACCCAGGCATCGAACTGCTCGTCTGTCAGGTAGCCCAACTGCAACGCCGCCTCACGCAGGGTTAACCCCTCGCTGTAGGCTTTCTTGGCGATTTCCGCCGACTTGTCATAACCGATGTGCGGGTTCAGCGCGGTCACCAGCATCAAGCCTCGTTCCAGGTGAGCGGCCATTTGCCCGGCATCCGGTTCCAGGCCGGCGATGCAGTGCAACTGGAAGTTGCTGCAGCCGTCGGCGAGCAAGCGGATCGATTGCAACAGGTTGTGGATGATCACGGGCTTGAACACGTTCAACTGCAGGTGACCTTGGCTTGCGGCGAAGCCGATCGCCACGTCGTTCCCTAGCACCTGGCAGGCCAGCATCGACAGGGCTTCGCACTGGGTCGGGTTGACCTTGCCGGGCATGATCGAACTGCCTGGTTCGTTGGCCGGCAGCCTGACCTCGGCGAAACCGGCGCGCGGCCCGGAGCCGAGCAGGCGCAAGTCGTTGGCGAGTTTCATCAGGGTCACGGCGAGGGTTTTCAGGGCGCCGGATAGGGTGGTCAGCGGCTCATGACCGGCCAGCGCGGCGAACTTGTTCGGTGCGGTGACAAACGGCAGGCCGGAGAGGGCGGCGAGCTCCGCGGCAATCGCTTCGCCAAAGCCATGGGGCGAGTTGAGCCCGGTACCGACGGCGGTCCCGCCCTGGGCCAGTTCGCAGACGGCCGGCAAGGCGCTGCGGATGGCTCGCTCGGCGTAGTCGAGTTGGGCGATGAAGGCGGACATCTCCTGGCCGAAGGTGATCGGCGTGGCGTCCATCAGATGGGTGCGCCCGGTCTTCACCAGCTTCATGTGGCGCGCCGCCAGCTCGGCGAGACCACCGGACAGTTCGTTGATAGACGGCAGCAGTTGCTGTTGCACGGCCTGCACCGTGGCGATGTGCATGGCCGTGGGGAAACAGTCGTTGGAGCTCTGCGAGCGGTTGACGTGGTCGTTCGGGTGCACCGGCGCCTTGCCGCCACGCGGGTTGCCGGCCAGTTCGTTGGCACGCCCGGCAATCACCTCGTTGACGTTCATGTTGCTCTGGGTGCCGCTGCCGGTTTGCCAGACCACCAGGGGGAACTGCTCATCATGCTCGCCGTCGAGCACTTCGTCGGCAGCCTGTTCGATCAGCCGGGCAATATCGGCCGGCAGGTCACCATTACGATCATTGACCCGGGCCGCCGCTTTCTTGATCAGCGCCAGGGCGTGCAGCACCGCCAGTGGCATGCGTTCGCTACCAATCGCGAAATTGATCAGCGAGCGTTGGGTCTGCGCGCCCCAGTAGGCGTCATCCGGGACTTCAACCTGGCCAAGGCTGTCGGTTTCAATACGGCTCATGGGTCACATTCCTTCAGGGTTGATAGCGAAGTTTAGGTGCTGAATGTCGCTGGGGGTTCCATCAGTCGATTTTTCTACCGTTCGGTTGCTGCAAATCAGGCCCGGCAAGGGGGAGGGGTTGAGCGCACGCGTTTTTTAGGCGCAGAATGGCTCCCCTTGGGGTTTTACCTCGCCAGCTAGAAAAGGAAACTCGATGACCCGTCTTCGTGCCATCTGTACCGCGGTTGCCCTGGTCTGCGCCAGCGGCCAGGCCTTCGCCGATACCGCCAGCCACAATGCCAGCGCCGAGGCTTTCCTGACCCTGGCGCATGCCGACAAGCTGGGTACCCCGGTGTACATGCAGGTGCAGCAGATGTTTGCCCAGCGCTTTGCACAGACCAAGGCCCCGGAGTCGAAAAAAGCCCTGCTGGAAACCTACCAGGCCAAGGCTAACGCCGCGCTGGACCAGGCCATTGGCTGGAACAAGCTCAAGCCGGACATGGTCAAGCTGTACACCAGCAACTTCAGCGAATCAGAACTCAAGGACCTGGTCGCGTTCTACCAGTCGCCTCTGGGCAAAAAAGTCCTGGAAAAAATGCCTCAGCTGACTCAGCAATCGGCGCAGATGACCCAGGCCAAACTGGAAAGCGCGGTACCGGTGGTCAACAAACTGCTGGCCGACATGACCAACGAACTTGATCCAAAAGCCGCGGCAGCCGCCAAGAAAAAGCCCTGACCGGAGCCCGTGATGACCATGCAACAACGTATTGAGACGACGCTGAACGCGTTGCTACCCGTGCACCTGGATGTGCTGGACGAAAGCCACATGCACAGCCGCGGGTTGCAGACCCACTTCAAGGCGGTAGTGGTCAGCGAACAGTTCGCCGGGCTCAACAGCGTCAAACGCCACCAGAAGGTCTACGCCACGCTGGGCGACCTGATGGGTGAGTTTCACGCGTTGGCGCTGCACACCTATACCCCCGAGGAATGGGCCAAGACGGGCGCCGCGCCTGCCTCGCCGACTTGTGCCGGCGGCAGCAAGCACTGATCGCCTACAGGCCAGCTGATTTTTGTTAGACTACGCAGCGCGCCGCTTATGCCGGCGCGTTTTTTTTCGCATCCGGTTCACCCTTTACGAGGGTAGCCACCTGGAGAAATACCCATGACACAACAGATTGTCGTGGCGGCACTGTATAAGTTCGTCACCCTGGAAGATTACGTTGCACTGCGCGAGCCCCTGCTGCAGGCGATGGTCGACAACGGCATCAAAGGCACCCTGCTGATTGCCGAGGAAGGCATCAACGGCACGGTTTCCGGTAGCCGCGAAGGCATCGACGGCCTGATGGCCTGGCTCAAGAACGACCCGCGCATGGACGATATCGACCACAAGGAATCGTACTGCGACGATCAGCCGTTCTATCGCACCAAGGTCAAGCTCAAAAAAGAAATCGTGACCCTGGGCGTCGAAGGCGTCGACCCGAACAAGAAAGTCGGCACCTATGTCGAGCCGCAGGACTGGAACGCCTTGATCAGCGACCCGCAAGTGCTGTTGATCGATACCCGTAATGACTACGAGGTCTCGATTGGCACTTTTGAAGGGGCGATCGACCCGAAGACCACCAGTTTTCGCGAATTTCCCGACTACATCAAAGCCAACTTCGATCCGGCCAAGCACAAGAAGGTCGCGATGTTCTGCACCGGCGGCATTCGCTGCGAGAAGGCTTCGAGCTATATGCTCAGCCAGGGCTTCGATGAGGTCTTCCACCTCAAGGGCGGAATCCTCAAGTACCTCGAAGAGGTGCCGCAGGAAGAAACCAAATGGCAGGGCGACTGTTTTGTATTCGATAACCGGGTCACCGTTCGCCACGACTTGAGCGAAGGCGACTACGATCAATGTCATGCCTGTCGTACACCCGTCAGTGTAGAAGACCGCGCATCCGAGCACTATGTAGCTGGCATCAGTTGCCCTCATTGCTGGGATAAGCTGAGCGAGAAAACCCGTCGCAGTGCGATCGACCGGCAAAAGCAGATCGAATTGGCCAAGGCGCGCAACCAGCCGCACCCGATTGGTTACAACTACAAGCAATCCAGCACCGAGGCCTGAACCATGACCGCGCGCCTGCTCTATGTAATGGACCCGATGTGTTCCTGGTGCTGGGGGTTCGCTCCGGTGGCCGAGGCATTGGCCTTGCAGGCGCAGGCCGCCGGCGTGGACGTGCACCTGGTGGTCGGCGGTTTGCGCACGGGCAGTGGCGCGGCGCTGGAGCCGACTACCCGGCGCTACATTCTTGAACACTGGCAGGCCGTCAACGACGCCACCGGCCAACCATTCAAGCTCGACGGTGCGCTGCCCGAAGGTTTTGTCTACGACACTGAGCCCGCCTGCCGCGCGCTGGTCACGGCCCGCAGCCTGGCACCGGATTGCGCCTGGCAGTTGCTCAAGCTGATCCAGCAGGCTTTTTATGCACAGGGGCGCGATGTGACCCATGCCAGCGTGCTGGTGGAGTTGGCCGAGCAAGCGGGCTTGCCGCGAATCGAATTCGCCGCAGCCTTCGACCGTGCCGACCAGCACGCCGCCACGGCGGCGGATTTCACCTGGGTCCAGGACCTGGGGATTGCCGGCTTCCCGACCTTGTTGGCCGAGCGTAACGGTCAACTGGCCTTGTTGACCAATGGCTACCAACCACTTAGCGAGCTGTCCCCGTTGCTCGGCCGCTGGCTGGAGCGTGCCGCCTGTGTATGACCAGCCTGACGCTGGACAGCCACCGGAGCGAGTCGATCGGCTGAGTTGGGCACACATCCGTCGCCTGGCACTGCGGCATAAAAAAGCCTTGTGGATCGCCAATGGCGTCGCCGTCCTGGCGACTCTGTGCAGCGTGCCGATTCCCTTGCTGTTGCCGTTGCTGGTGGATGAGGTGTTGCTGGGTAATGGCGATGCTGCGCTGAAGGTGATGAACCACGCGCTACCCCAGGCCTGGCAAAGCGCCGCCGGTTATATCGGCCTGATGCTGCTGATCACCCTGACCCTGCGGTGTGCGGCATTGTTGTTCAACGTGGTGCAGGCTCGGCTGTTTGCCGGTTTGGCCAAAGACATTGTGTATCGCATTCGCCTGCGGCTGATCGAGCGCCTCAAGTGCATTTCCCTGGGCGAGTACGAAAGCCTGGGCAGCGGCACGGTCACCACCCACCTGGTCACCGACCTGGACACGGTCGACAAGTTTGTCGGCGAGACTCTCAGTCGGTTCCTCGTGGCCATGCTCACGCTGGTGGGCACGGCGGCGATCCTGGTCTGGATGCACTGGCAGCTGGCACTGCTGATTCTGCTGTTCAACCCACTGGTGATCTACGCCACGGTGCAGTTGGGCAAGCGGGTCAAGCACCTGAAGAAGCTGGAGAACGACAGCACCTCGCGGTTCACCCAGGCGCTGACCGAGACCCTGGACGCGATTCAGGAAATCCGTGCCGGTAACCGCCAGGGCTTTTTCCTCGGTCGTCTTGGCGCGCGCGCCCGGGACGTGCGCAACTATGCGGTCAACTCGCAGTGGAAAACCGATGCGTCGAGCCGCGCCAGTGGCTTGCTGTTCCAGTTCGGCATCGACATCTTTCGTGCCGCAGCGATGCTCACTGTGTTGTTCTCCGACCTGTCCATCGGGCAGATGCTGGCGGTGTTCAGCTACCTGTGGTTCATGATCGGTCCGGTCGAACAACTGCTGAATCTGCAATACGCCTATTACGCCGCCGGCGGTGCCTTGACGCGCATCAATGAGCTGTTGTCGCGCGCCGACGAGCCGCAGTACCCGGGAGGGATCGATCCGTTCAAGGGGCGCGAGACAGTCGGTATCGAAGTGCAAGGCCTGAGTTTCAGCTATGGCGACGAGCCGGTGCTGGACCAGATGAACCTGTCCATTGCGCCCGGAGAAAAAGTCGCCATCGTCGGGGCCAGTGGTGGCGGTAAAAGCACCTTGGTGCAATTGCTCCTGGGGCTTTATACCCCCCAGGGCGGCGAAATCCGTTTTGGCGGTGTCACCCAGCACGACATTGGCCTGGAAACCATCCGCGAGCATGTCGCGGTGGTGCTGCAGCACCCGGCGCTGTTCAACGACAGCATTCGGGCCAACCTGACCATGGGCCGTGAGCGCAGTGACGAAGCCTGCTGGCAGGCCCTGCAGATCGCCCAACTCGATGCCACGGTCAAGGGCTTGCCCCAGGGGCTGGACAGTATTGTCGGGCGTTCCGGTGTGCGTTTGTCCGGTGGTCAGCGCCAACGCCTGGCGATTGCCCGGATGGTGCTCGCCGAACCCAAGGTGGTGATTCTAGACGAAGCCACCTCGGCGCTCGATGCCGCCACCGAGTACAACATGCACCTGGCGCTGGCGCGGTTTCTCAGTGGGCGGACCACCTTGATCATTGCCCACCGCCTCTCGGCGGTGAAGCAGGCCGACCGGGTGTTGGTGTTCGATAGCGGGCAAGTTGCCGAGGATGGCGACCATCAGCAACTGATCGCGGAGGGTGGTTTGTACGCCAAGCTGTACGGTCATTTGCAACAGCACTGAAGGCGGCCGGCACTTACTTCCAGGCCACTTCCAATGCATTGGGGTTGCCGTCAACAGCAAACTGCTTCATCACGTATGAGCATTAAAAATGTCGCGGCTTGCCGGGAGTGAGATCGCCTCCTAGGCTAGCTGTAACGATTTCGGCTGCACGTCGATCAAGCAGCGTTAACGCAAGGGACCTCATGAAGCAAAAAAGGACGCTCGGGACACCTCGGCTGCTGGGCATCGTCTGGCCGTTTATTGCCGTCGTCCTATTTCAGGCCCTGCTCGGTGGTGTCAGCCTCTATACGCTGTCGGCGGTTCGCGGCTATGTGGCCGGCGAGAGCCTGTGGTCCAAGAGCCAGAAAGACGCGATCTACTACCTCAATCTCTACGCTGACAACCGCGACGAATCTATCTTTCGAAAATACCAGCAGGCCATGACGGTGCCGGAAGGTGGCCATGAACTGCGGGTTGCACTGGACCGCGAGCCGCCGGACCTGGAGGCGGCCCGACTAGGCATTCTCAAGGGGGGTAATCACCCGGACGACGTACCGAGCCTGATCTGGCTGTACTTGAATTTTCGCCATTTCAGCTATCTGCAAATCGCTATCGATCGTTGGATTGAGGGTGATGCGTATCTGGTCCAGCTGGACACTGTTGCCCGGGACATGCACGAGCGCATCAGCCGCAACCAGGCCACCGAAGCGGACATGGCGCGGTGGAAAGCGCGGATATTTGCCATCAATGAAGGTGTAACCCCCGCCGCCAAGGCCTTCAGCGATGCGCTGGGCGAGGGCTCGCGGGTGATTTTGCGCTGGTTGCTGTACACCAACCTGGCAACCGCGCTCGGTCTGATTGTCCTGGCCTTGCTGCGGACCCACAAATTGCTCGCGCAGCGCCACGCTTTTGCCGATGCCTTGCAGCTGGAAAAAGAGCGCGCGCAAATTACCTTGCAGTCGATTGGCGACGCCGTGATCACCACCGATGTCGAGGGCGCCATTGCTTACATGAACCCGGCGGCCGAAGCACTGACCCACTGGAAGGCTGGACAGGCCGTCGGCCTGCCGCTGGCGGAGTTGTTCAATCTGCTGGATGAGAACGCCCAGGCCGACGGCTTCACCCTGATCGAGCACATTCTCAGCGGTCAGCTCAGTGGCAGCAGCGAACACGCCAAGCTGATCCAGCGTCTGGACGGCAGTACGGTGTCGGTGACCCTGGTCGGGTCGCCGATTCACACGGCGGGCAAGGTCAGTGGCACGGTGCTGGTGTTGCATGACATGACCCAGGAGCGGCAATACATCGCCAACCTTTCCTGGCAGGCGACCCACGACGCCTTGACCGGCCTGGCCAACCGTCGCGAATTCGAATTTCGCCTGGAGCAGGCGCTGCATAACCTGACACGCCAACCTGGGCGACATGCGCTGATGTTCCTCGACCTCGATCAATTCAAGCTGGTCAATGACACCTGTGGGCATGCTGCCGGCGATGAGTTGCTGCGACACATCTGTGCCTTGCTGCAGTCGGGCTTGCGCGAGGGTGACACCCTGGCTCGGCTGGGGGGGGACGAGTTCGGCATTCTCCTGGAGAACTGCTCGCCGGAGTCCTCGGAGAAAATCGCCGAGACCCTGCGCCAGACCGTGCAAAACCTGCATTTTGTCTGGAAAGGCCGGCCATTCGTGACCACTGTCAGTATCGGCCTGGTGCACGTCGCGCAGAATCCGGCGACCCTGGAAGCCTTGCTGCGGGCGGCGGACATGGCGTGCTACATGGCCAAGGAGAAGGGCCGTAACCGCGTGCAGCTGTACCATGTCGACGATTCCGAGTTGTCGCTGCGCTTTGGCGAAATGGCTTGGGTGCAGCGCTTGCACATGGCCCTTGAAGAAAATCGCTTCTGTTTGTACTCCCAGGAAATCGCCACCTTGGGGCACGTCGATACAGGCGGTGGGCATGTCGAAATTCTTCTACGACTGCATGACGAAGCCGGGCGAATGATATTGCCCAGTTCTTTTATTCCCGCCGCCGAACGTTATGGCTTGATGACTTCTCTGGATCGCTGGGTGGTCGAGAATGTATTCAAGATAATTGCCCAGTGTATGGCCCGACAACATGAAGGGCCGATGGCGATGTGTGCGATTAATCTGTCAGGCATTACTATTGGTGATGATGAATTTTTAATCTTCTTGCGTCAGCAGTTTGTTATTCACGGTATTCCGCCTGAAATGATTTGTTTTGAAATTACTGAAACCAGTGCAATTTCAAATTTATCCAGTGCAATTAAATTTATTAATGAACTCAAAGGCTTGGGTTGCTACTTTTCTCTAGATGATTTTTGTGCCGGAATGTCATCGTTCGCGTATCTGAAACACTTACCTGTAGACTTTCTAAAGATCGACGGAAGTTTCGTCAGGGATATGCTGGACGACCCGATTAACCGCGCAATGGTCGAAGTGATCAACCACATTGGTCATGTCATGGGTAAGCGCACGATTGCCGAATTTGTTGAAACCCCGCAGATCGAGCAGGCCTTGCTGGAAATCGGCGTGGATTATGCGCAGGGTTACAACATTGAACGTCCGCAGTTGTTTACCACTGACAGCCTGCTCTGTCGGCCGAGTCGACCTCGGCCATTGTTGTTCAAGGCGCCCGGTACGTTCCGTTGAAGTTGTCTGTCGATCCCTAACCATCACAATCAAAAGGAGTGCGACAGTGATCGATACATTCAACAGAACCGGCCCGCTTATGGAAGCTGCTAGTTATCCTGCCTGGGCTCAGCAATTGATTCAGGCGTGCAGCGAGAGCAAGCGTCGGGTTGTCGAACATGAACTTTACCTGCGTATGCGCGACAACCAACTCAGCGCCAGGACCATGCGCCAATACTTGATTGGTGGCTGGCCGGTGGTGGAACAATTTGCGCTGTATATGGCGCAGAACCTGACCAAGACCCGCTTTGCCCGGCACCCGGGCGAAGACATGGCACGCCGCTGGTTGATGCGCAATATCCGTGTAGAACTCAATCATGCCGACTATTGGCTGCATTGGAGTCGTGCCCATGGCGTGAGTCTGGAAGATTTGCAGGCGCAACAAGTGGCGCCCGAGCTGCATGCGCTGAGTCATTGGTGCTGGCATACCAGTTCGTCCGACTCGTTGATCGTGGCCATCGCCGCCACCAACTATGCGATCGAGGGAGCGACGGGGGAGTGGGCGGCGCTGGTCTGTTCCAACGGGATCTATGCGGCGTCATTTGCCGATGAGGAACGCAAACGCGCCATGAAATGGCTGAAAATGCACGCGCAGTACGATGATGCTCATCCTTGGGAGGCGCTGGAGATCATCTGCACGCTCGCCGGCCAAAACCCCAGCAAGGCGCTGCAGGAAGAGCTGCGCCTAGCCGTGTGCAAAAGCTACGACTATATGTACCTGTTCCTGGAGCGCTGCCTGCAACTGGAGTACGTCCACAAGCCCAGCGTAGTCCGTGGGCGAATGGCGATGGCGGAAGGCTGACGGCGCGGCTCCTGCAGCAGCTGGCGCAGCCTGCGTTGGGTTGCGCAGCGACCCCCGACATTCTCAAGCAGGGTGTCGGGGGATTACCCCGCCATCGCCAGGCGATTACGCCCCTCGCGCTTGGCCACGTACAGCGCACTGTCAGCGCGGCGCAGCAGGCTTTCGGCCGATTCTGCGGGGAGCAGGGTCGAGCAGCCGAGGCTGACGGTCAGCTCGATCAGCTTGCCCTCAACCCGATAATCCTCCACCTGTGCGCTGTATCGCAGGCGTTCGCCGACCATGGCCGCAGCTTCGCGGCTGGTATTGGACAGCAGGATCAAAAACTCCTCGCCACCGAAACGAAACACCATGTCGACGTTGCGCAGTTGGTTCTTGATCGACGTGGCGACGGCCTTGAGCACCTGGTCGCCAGCAGCGTGGCCGTGGCTGTCATTGACGCGCTTGAAGTGGTCGATATCCAGCATCAGCAGGGACAAAGGCTGCTGGTGACGTCGGGCCATGTGGATTTCCCGTTCCAGGGTCTGATCCATGGCGATACGGTTACCGGTACCGGTCAGGGGGTCACGCAGTGCACTTTGAGTCGCCGCTCGATACAGCAGGGCGTTGCGCATGGGGAACAACAAGGGCACCAGCAGGGCTTCGAGGTTGGCCTGCTCCTGCTCGCTGAAGCGTTGATTGCGCCGGAACACCAGTTCACCCAGGTGTTCACCCTGATGGCTGAGGCTGTAGCTCACCGAGTGATGGCCGCGCTGGCCGAGCTCCAGGCGCAATTCGCTGGACTCGTGCCGATAGTGCAGGGCGTCCAGCGGAACCAGGCGCTGAACTTCGCGAAAAAACAGGCCGAGGATGCGTTGCGGTTCCAGGCTGGTTTGCAATTGCAGGCCCATTTGCTGGCGCAACTGGCTCAGGCTCGCAGGGCGTTCCACAAGGGGCGGGATCTGGCCAAAACCCAGGCGTTGCAATTTGGCGCTATCAAAATCAATTGCGTGGGTCTGGGTCGGAGATTTCATATGGCGTGCGCCCCCAAGCAGGAATGCTGTCTGACAAGCTGGGTTACAGCGTGTTTGGTGCAGATTTAGAGCGAAATGCGTGCCATCGGTTCATTTTCTGGAAAAGCCGATTGCAATCAGATGCTTGGGGCACCCAGCGGGATATGCCTGCGAGCAATATGACGGTTGTTTGACTAAGCATAGCAGAATAGTGGCACCGCCTGGCTCATGCCGCGGCGGGAAGCCGTCGCGACATGCTGGGGCACCAGCTTACTGGGCGTCGAACGCCTGGCCGTTGATGCCGCTGCTGTCCGGCCCCATCAGGTACAGGTAGACCGGCATGATCTCTTCCGGGGTCGGGTTGTTGTTCGGGTTTTCCCCGGGGTAGGCCTGGGCACGCATGCTGGTGCGGGTGGCGCCCGGGTTGATGCTGTTGGAGCGGATCGGTGCGACGGTGTCGACTTCATCGGCCAGGGTCTGCATCAAGCCCTCGGTGGCGAACTTCGATACGCCATAAGCACCCCAGTAGGCACGGCCCTTGCGACCCACGCTGCTGGACGTGAAGATCACCGAGGCGTCCTTGGACAGCTTGAGCAGGGGCAGCAGGGTGCTGGTGAGCATGAACATGGCGTTGACGTTGACTTGCATCACGCGCATGAAGTTTTCGCCGGACAGTTGCTCGATCGGCGTGCGTGGACCAATGATCGAGGCGTTGTGCAGCAGGCCGTCAAGGTGCCCGAACTCAGTCTCGATCATTGCCGCCAACTCGTCGTACTGGTGCGGCAGAGCGGTTTCCAGGTTGAACGGGATCACCGCCGGTTGAGGGTGACCCGCGGCTTCGATTTCGTCGTAGACCTGGGTCAGGTTGGCTTCGGTCTTGCCCAGCAACAGCACGGTGGCGCCGTGAGCTGCGTAGGTTTTCGCGGCGGCTGCACCGATCCCGCGGCCGGCACCGGTGACCAGGATGACCCGGTCCTTGAGCAATTCAGGACGAGCGGAGTAATCAAACATAAAAAACCTCTACAAAAATTCTTCAGGTCAGGCGCAATCCCTGCGGGGGCGCCGGTGCGGCTATCGCCAGCAGGCGCGCTCCCACAGATGTGGTGCGTTGACTGCTTAGCAGCTGCACAACGCGCTATCGAGCACCTTGCGCAACTCCAGCGGATGATCCACTACCACGTCCGCACCCCAGTGCCGCGGGTTGTCGTCTGGGTGAATGTAGCCGTAGGTGACCGCGGCGGTGCGGGTGCCGGCATCGCGTCCGGACTCGATGTCGCGCAGGTCGTCGCCGACGAACAGGACGCTGGCCGGGTCGAGGTCGAGCATCTTGCACGCGAGGATCAGCGGTTCCGGGTCTGGCTTGCTGTTCTTTACGTGATCCGGGCAGATTAGTAGGGCCGAGCGCTCGGCCAGCCCCAGTTGTTGCATGATCGGCTCGGCAAAACGCAGCGGCTTGTTGGTCACTACGCCCCAGATCAGATTGGCCTTCTCGATGTCGGCCAGCAGTTCAGCCATACCGTCGAACAGTTTGCTGTGGACCGCGCAGCCCTTGAGGTAGCGCTCGAGGAACTCCAGGCGTAGTTCCTCGAAGCCTGGCGCCTGCGGGTCCAGCATGAAGGTCGCGGCGACCATGGCCTTGGCCCCACCGGAAATCTCGTCGCGGATGCGTTTGTCCGGGATCGCTGGCAGCCCGCGCTCGGCCAGCATGTCCTGGCAGATGGCGATGAAGTCCGGCGCGGTGTCGAGCAGGGTGCCGTCCATGTCGAAGAGAACTGCTCTGATTGCCATGGGCTTACTCCTCGCGCAGGGTCTGGATCATGTAGTTGACGTCAACGTCGCTGGCCAGCTTGTAGTGCTTGGTCAGCGGGTTGTAGGTCAGGCCGATGATGTCCTTGACGGTCAGGCCGGCCGCACGGCTCCAGGCGCCCAGTTCGGAAGGGCGGATGAATTTCTTGAAGTCGTGGGTGCCGCGTGGCAGCAGCTTCATGATGTATTCCGCGCCGACGATGGCGAACAGGTAGGCCTTCGGGTTGCGGTTGATGGTGGAGAAGAACACCTGGCCGCCGGGCTTGACCATACGGAAGCAGGCGCGGATCACCGACGAGGGGTCGGGCACGTGCTCGAGCATTTCCAGGCAGGTGACCACGTCGAACTGCTCGGGCATTTCTTCGGCCAGGGCTTCGGCGGTGATCTGCCGGTATTCCACGCTCACGCCCGACTCCAGCTGATGCAACTGGGCAACTGCCAGGGGCGCTTCACCCATGTCGATGCCCATCACGGTGGCGCCGCGCTGTGCCATGGATTCGCTGAGGATGCCGCCGCCACAGCCGACGTCCAGGACCTTCTTGCCCGCCAGTTTGACGCGTTCGTCAATCCAGTTGACGCGCAGTGGGTTGATGTCGTGGAGGGGCTTGAACTCGCTTTCGCGATCCCACCAGCGATGGGCCAGGGCCTCGAATTTGGCGATTTCAGCGTGGTCGACGTTGCTCATGGGTAATCCTCTGAATCTGAAATATTCTGCTGTCAGCCTTGAGGTTCAGCTCAAGGGGGCGTTCTATTCGGTGTGGCCGCTGATGCGTTGACCCCAGGCGTTGGCCGTGGCGCACAGCTGTTGTTCATCGAGGCGCGTCAGGCGCCGGTCGTCGAGCAATTGCTTGCCGCCGACCCAAAGGTGTTTCACGCAGTCCCGGCCGGTGGCATAGATCAGTTGCGAGACCGGGTCGTAGACCGGTTGCTGGGCCAGGCCGGACAGGTCGAAGGCCACCAGGTCGGCAAACTTGCCGACTTCCAGCGAGCCAGTCTGCTGTTCCAGGCCCAGGGCACGGGCGCCGTTGAGGGTTGCCATGCGCAGGGCGCGATGGGCGTCCAGGGCGCTGGCGGATCCGGCAACGGCTTTGGCCAGCAGGGCGGCGGTACGGGTTTCGCCCAGCAGGTCCAGGTCGTTGTTGCTGGCGGCGCCATCGGTGCCGATCGCCACATTGACCCCGGCTTGCCACAAGCGCTCCACCGGGCAGAAGCCGCTGGCCAGTTTAAGGTTCGATTCCGGGCAATGAATCACGCTGCTGTTGCTTTCTACCAGCAATGCCAGGTCGTCTTCGCTGATCTGGGTCATGTGCACTGCCTGGAAGCGTGGCCCCAGCAGGCCCAGGCGTGCCAGGCGGGCCAATGGCCGCTCACCGTGCTTTTCCAGCGCCTGATGAACCTCGATCGCGGTTTCGTGGACGTGCATGTGAATGGCGGCGTCCAGTTCCTCGGCGATGACCCGGACTTTCTCCAGGTTTTCATCGCCAACGGTGTAGGGTGCATGGGGGCCGAAGGCGATTTTGAGGCGTGGATGGTGCTTGAGGTCGCCGAACAGTTCGATGCCCTGGCGGATCGCCTCATCGGCACTGCTGGCGCCGGGAATCGGGAAGTCGAGGATCGGAATCGCGATCTGTGCCCGTATGCCGCTGTTATGGACACGCTCACTGGCAACTTTGGGGAAGAAGTACATGTCCGAGAAGCAGGTGATGCCACCTTTGATCTGTTCGGCGATGGCCAGGTCGGTGCCGTCGCGTACAAAGGCTTCATCAACCCACTTGGCCTCGGCCGGCCAGATGTGCTGTTCGAGCCAGGTCATCAGTGGCAAGTCGTCGGCCAGGCCGCGGAACAGGGTCATTGCCGCGTGCCCGTGGGCGTTGATCAGCCCGGGGCTGAGCAGCATGCCTGGCAACTCCCGGACCTCATGGGCCGCGAGTTTGAGTGCAGCGCTGCGCGGACCGATGAAGGCAATTCGCCCGTCGCGGATCCCCAGGCCATGCTCCTTTAGCACCACGCCCGCCGGCTCGACAGGCACCAGCCAGGTCGGCAGCAAGAGGAGGTCGAGAGCGGCAACGGGGGTCGGCATCGAGGATTCGGTCCAGTGCTTTTGTAAAGGATGGCGAAGTATACCCGAGCGTCTTCGCGGGGGGATCGCTATAATCGACGGCTTTTGTTCATGAGTACGGGGTGAGGGATGCGCGATCGACTGTTGGCTGCTGAGAAGGTGAAGGCCATCGATTGGCGAGACGGCACCCTGTACCTGCTGGATCAGCGCCTGCTGCCGTTCGAGGAGCGCTGGATCGCTCATACCAGCGCGGCACAGGTGGCGGAGGCCATTCGTGCGATGGTGGTCCGTGGCGCCCCGGCAATCGGCATTAGCGCCGCCTATGGCATGGTGCTGGCCGCGCGTGCCCGAATCGCCGCAGGTGGCGACTGGCAGGCGGCGCTGGAAGAGGATTTCGCCCTGCTGGCCGAGTCCCGCCCGACTGCGGCTAACCTGTCCTGGGCCCTGGGGCGTATGCGCGAACGCCTGGCGCGGCTCAAGGCTCACGCCCAGCCCTTGGTCGCGCTCGAAACCGAAGCCCTGGCGATCCAAGAAAGTGATCGTGAGGCCAACCTGACCATCGCCCAGTTGGGCGTCGACCTGATTCGCAAGCACCAAGGCAACGCGCAGACCATCCTCACCCATGGCAATGCCGGTGCGCTGGCCACGGGCGGCTTCGGTACGGCGCTGGGGGTGATTCGCGGGGCGTTCCTGGAAGGCATGGTCGAGCGGGTCTATGTCGACGAAACTCGGCCCTGGCTACAAGGCTCGCGCCTTACCACCTGGGAGCTGGCCAACGAAGGCATTCCGGTGACTGTCAATGCCGATGCGGCTGCCGCCCATATCATGAAGACCAAGGGGATTACCTGGGTGGTCGTCGGCGCTGATCGGATCGCCGCCAATGGTGATGTGGCTAGCCAGATCGGCACCTACCAGTTGGCAGTCAACGCCATGCACCACGGCGTGCGCTTCATGGTGGTGGCGTCGAGCTCGACCATCGACATGGACCTGGCCAGCGGCGAGGACATCGCCCTTGAAGAGCGCGACGCCGGTGAGTTGCTCGAAGTGGGCGGCAAGCGGATCGGTGAGGGGGTCGAGGCTTTCAATCCGGTGTTCGACGTCACGCCGGCGGACTTGATCGATGCCATCATCACCGAAAAAGGCCTGGTCGAGCGGCCGGATACCGCAAAGATGGCGCAATTGATGTGCCGCAAGCGCCTGCATTGATCAGCTCAGGTGCCTGAGCGATTGTCGTCGCGAGCAGGTTCATTCCCACAGGTTTTGCGCCCACCACAGGCTCTGCAGGAGCTGGCTTGCCAGCGAAAGGGCAGGTCAAGTCAATAAATTAACCACAATCTAGTCTCGAATCAGCCTCTAAGCTTCTCTCGTCCCCCTCAAGCCTGTCATCGGTCAACTAACTATGCTCCATGCGCATCAGGGGGATAGGTGCGTGGCGGCTCTTGTGATAACATCCGGCGGTTTCCAAGGTCGCCCCGCGGGGTAACCTTTACTGCGCAGATCCATGGCATAACTCGTTGATTTGTCGTAAGTCGGTGCATGGCACTCAGCCTGCAGCGGCGAGCTTCGTTCGTCCCATCTGGATGTGACGAAGTTTCACCAGAAAAAGGAATCAGGCTTCTCATGGGCGAACTGGCCAAAGAAATCCTCCCGGTCAATATCGAAGACGAGCTGAAGCAGTCCTACCTCGACTACGCAATGAGCGTAATTGTCGGGCGGGCACTGCCTGATGCGCGCGATGGCTTGAAGCCCGTGCATCGGCGTGTGCTGTTCGCTATGAGCGAGCTGGGTAACGACTTCAACAAGCCGTACAAGAAATCTGCCCGTGTTGTCGGTGACGTGATCGGTAAGTATCACCCCCACGGTGATACCGCGGTGTACGACACCATCGTTCGGATGGCGCAGCCATTCTCGCTGCGTTACCTGCTGGTCGACGGCCAGGGCAACTTCGGTTCGGTCGACGGCGACAACGCCGCAGCGATGCGATACACCGAAGTGCGCATGACCAAGCTGGCGCACGAGCTGCTGGCTGACCTGCACAAGGAAACCGTGGACTGGGTGCCGAACTACGACGGCACCGAAATGATCCCGGCGGTCATGCCGACCCGTATTCCCAACCTGCTGGTCAACGGCTCCAGCGGTATTGCCGTGGGCATGGCGACCAACATTCCGCCGCACAACCTCGGTGAAGTCATCGACGGTTGCCTGGCGCTCATCGACAATCCCGAGCTGACTGTCGACGAACTGATGCAATACATCCCGGGTCCGGACTTCCCGACCGCTGCGATCATCAACGGTCGCGCCGGCATCATCGAAGCCTACCGTACCGGCCGCGGGCGCATTTACATGCGTGCCCGCTCGACGATCGAAGACATCGACAAGGTCGGTGGTCGCCAGCAGATCGTCATCACCGAACTGCCTTACCAGTTGAACAAGGCGCGTCTGATCGAGAAGATCGCCGAGCTGGTCAAAGAGAAGAAACTGGAAGGCATCACCGAGCTGCGCGACGAGTCCGACAAGGATGGTATGCGCGTCGTGATCGAATTGCGTCGCGGCGAAGTGCCAGAGGTGATTCTCAACAACCTCTACGCCCAGACTCAGCTGCAAGCAGTGTTCGGTATCAACATCGTTGCGCTGATCGATGGCCGTCCGCGGATCCTCAATCTCAAGGATCTGCTGGAAGCCTTCGTGCGTCACCGTCGCGAAGTCGTGACCCGTCGTACCGTGTTCGAGCTGCGTAAAGCCCGCGAGCGTGGCCACATCCTGGAAGGCCAGGCCGTTGCCCTGTCGAACATCGACCCGGTCATCGCCCTGATCAAGGCCTCGCCAACGCCGTCGGAAGCCAAGGAAGCGCTGATCAGCACTGCCTGGGAATCCTCCGCCGTGGTGGCGATGGTCGAGCGCGCCGGTGCCGACTCTTGCCGTCCAGAGACCCTGGATCCGCAATACGGCCTGCGCGAAGGCAAGTACTTCCTGTCGCCGGAACAGGCGCAAGCCATTCTGGAGCTGCGTCTGCACCGCCTGACTGGCCTGGAGCACGAAAAGCTGCTGGCCGAGTATCAAGAGATCCTCAACCAGATCGGCGAGCTGATCCGCATCCTCAACAGCGCCACGCGCCTGATGGAAGTGATCCGCGAAGAGCTGGAAGTGATCCGCGCCGAGTACGGCGATGTGCGCCGCACCGAAATCCTCGATGCCCGTCTCGACTTGACCCTGGGTGACATGATCCCGGAAGAAGAGCGCGTCGTGACCATTTCCCACGGTGGCTACGCCAAGACCCAGCCATTGGCTGCGTACCAGGCTCAGCGTCGTGGCGGTAAAGGCAAGTCGGCGACTGGCGTCAAGGATGAGGACTACATCGCTCACCTGCTGGTTGCCAACAGCCACACCACGCTGCTGCTGTTCTCCAGCAAGGGCAAGGTGTACTGGCTGAAAACCTACGAGATTCCGGAAGCTTCCCGCGCTGCCCGTGGGCGTCCGCTGGTCAACCTGCTGCCGCTGGACAGTGATGAGTACATCACGACCATGCTGCCGGTCGAGGAATACACCGAAGGTCACTTCATCTTCATGGCGACCGCCAAAGGCACCGTGAAGAAGACCCCGCTGGAATCCTTCAGTCGTCAACGCAGCGTCGGCCTGATCGCGCTGGAGCTGGACGAAGGCGACGTATTGATCAGCGCAGCCATCACCGATGGCGAGCGTGAAGTCATGCTGTTCTCCGACGGCGGCAAGGTCACTCGCTTCAAGGAATCCGATGTACGTGCCATGGGCCGTACTGCACGTGGTGTGCGCGGCATGCGCCTGCCGGAAGGGCAGAAGCTGATTTCCATGCTGATCCCGGAAGAAGGCAGCCAGATCCTCACCGCTTCGGCGCGTGGTTATGGCAAGCGTACCGCCATCGGCGAGTTCCCGGAGTACAAGCGTGGCGGCCAGGGCGTGATCGCCATGGTCAGCAACGATCGCAACGGCCGTCTGGTAGGTGCCGTTCAGGTGCTCGACGGTGAGGAGATCATGCTGATTTCCGACCAGGGCACTCTGGTGCGTACCCGTGTCGACGAAGTCTCGAGCCTGGGTCGTAACACCCAGGGCGTGACCCTGATCAAGCTGGCCAGCGACGAAACGCTGGTAGGCCTGGAGCGGGTCCAGGAGCCGTCGGAAGTCGAAGGTGACGAGCTGGAAGGTGAAGAGGGTGCGGTATTCGACGGCGAGGTCGTGATCGACGACGTGGTTGACGATCAGCAACTCGATGCCGCCGCTGACGAAGAACCGCAAGAGTAAGCGGACAAACAGGGGGCGGATGAAAATTCGCCCCCTTGTTGTTTGTCCGGTATGAAAATATCGACAACTGCGAAGATCTTGTGTGACAGGTTTTTTGTGGGAGCCGGGCTTGCCCGCGATGCAGACGCCGCGGTGCGTCTTCAGTGCCGCGGTGATGCAATCGCAGGCAAGCCAGCTCCCACAATAATTTGCTCCAGCCAGGATCGGTGTCGATAGATGTTGTGATTAATTGTGTGATACCACCAAATCAGAGCGAGATTGGATGTGAGCAAGAGAGCCTATAACTTCTGTGCCGGTCCGGCGGCACTTCCCGAAGCTGTCCTGCAACGTGCCCAGGGTGAACTCCTGGATTGGCACGGCAAGGGCCTCTCCGTCATGGAAATGAGCCATCGCAGTGATGAGTTCGTGTCCATTGCCACCAAGGCCGAGCAGGATCTGCGTGATCTGCTGAATATCCCTTCGAACTACAAAGTACTGTTTCTGCAAGGCGGCGCGAGCCAGCAATTTGCCCAGATTCCGCTGAACCTGTTGCCGGAAAACGGCACTGCCGACTATATCGACACCGGTATCTGGTCGCAGAAAGCCATCGAAGAAGCTTCCCGTTACGGCCACGTCAACGTTGCCGCAACCGCCAAGCCCTACGACTATTTTGCAATTCCCGGACAGAACGAGTGGCAGTTGTCGCAGGACGCCGCCTACGTGCACTACGCGCCGAACGAAACCATCGGCGGCCTGGAGTTTGGCTGGGTGCCGGAAACCGGTGATGTGCCGCTGGTCGCCGACATGTCTTCGGACATTCTGTCGCGTCCGATCGATGTTTCGCGTTTTGGCATGATCTACGCCGGCGCCCAGAAAAACATCGGGCCGAGCGGTATCGTGGTCAACATCGTGCGCGAAGACCTGCTGGGTCGTGCCCGCTCGTTGTGCCCGACCATGCTCGACTACAAGGTCGCGGCCGACAACGGCTCGATGTACAACACCCCGCCAACCCTGGCCTGGTACTTGTCCGGCCTGGTGTTCGAGTGGCTGAAGGATCAAGGTGGCGTGGAAGCTATCGGTAAGCTCAACGAGGCCAAGCAGCGCACTCTGTATGACTTCATTGATGCCAGCGGCCTGTACAGCAACCCGATCAACAAGACTGATCGCTCGTGGATGAACGTGCCGTTCCGCCTGGCCGACGATCGCCTGGACAAGCCATTTTTGGCCGGTGCCGAGGAGCGGGGCCTGCTGAACCTCAAGGGTCACCGTTCGGTAGGCGGTATGCGCGCCTCCATCTATAACGCCGTCGACATCGTTGCGGTCAACGCACTGGTTTCGTACATGGCAGAGTTCGAGAAGGAACACGGCTAATGTCTGAGCAAGAACTCAAGGCACTGCGCCTGCGCATTGATTCACTGGACGAAAAGGTCCTGGAGCTGATCAGTGAGCGTGCCCGCTGCGCCCAGGAAGTCGCGCGAGTAAAGATGGCCTCGCTGGCCGAAGGCGAAGTGCCGGTGTTCTATCGTCCTGAGCGTGAAGCTCAGGTGCTCAAGCGCGTGATGGAGCGTAACCAGGGGCCGCTGGGCAACGAAGAGATGGCGCGGTTGTTCCGTGAAATCATGTCCTCGTGCCTGGCGCTCGAGCAGCCGCTGAAAGTGGCTTACCTGGGGCCTGAAGGTACCTTCACCCAGGCAGCCGCCATGAAGCACTTTGGTCACGCGGTGATCAGCAAGCCGATGGCGGCGATCGATGAAGTGTTCCGTGAAGTGGCTGCCGGCGCGGTGAATTTTGGCGTGGTGCCTGTGGAAAACTCCACGGAAGGCGCCGTCAACCACACCCTCGACAGCTTCCTTGAGCACGACATGGTCATCTGTGGCGAAGTCGAGCTGCGGATTCACCACCACTTGCTGGTGGGTGAAAACACCAAGACTGACAGCATCAGCCGCATCTACTCCCACGCCCAGTCCCTGGCCCAGTGCCGCAAGTGGCTGGATGCGCATTACCCGAATGTCGAGCGCGTGGCGGTCTCCAGCAACGCCGAGGCAGCCAAGCGGGTCAAGGGTGAGTGGAATTCGGCGGCAATCGCTGGCGACATGGCGGCTGGCCTGTACGGCCTGACTCGCCTGGCCGAGAAGATCGAAGATCGTCCGGACAACTCCACGCGCTTCCTGATGATCGGTAGCCAGGAAGTGCCGCCGACCGGCGACGACAAAACCTCGATCATCGTCTCGATGAGCAACAAGCCGGGTGCGCTGCACGAACTGCTCGTGCCTTTCCACGACAACGGCATCGACCTGACTCGCATCGAGACTCGTCCGTCGCGCAGTGGCAAGTGGACCTACGTGTTCTTCATCGACTTTGTCGGCCACCACCGCGATCCGCTGGTCAAGGGTGTGCTGGAGAAAATCAGTCAGGAAGCAGTGGCACTTAAAGTGTTGGGTTCCTACCCCAAAGCAGTTCTCTAAGGGCGTTAACAATGAGTGGCGACTTCCTCGCTCTGGCACAGCCGGGCGTGCAACAACTTTCGCCTTACGTTCCGGGCAAGCCCGTGGACGAACTGGCTCGCGAGCTGGATATCGATCCGGCCAGCATCGTTAAACTGGCCAGCAACGAAAACCCGCTGGGTGCCAGTCCCAAGGCCTTGGCGGCGATTCGCGAAGAGCTGGCCGAGCTGACCCGGTATCCGGATGGCAATGGCTTTGCGCTCAAGACCCTGCTGGCAGAACAGTGCCGCGTCGAGCTGAGCCAAGTGACGTTGGGCAACGGCTCCAACGACATTCTTGAGCTGGTGGCGCGTGCCTATCTTGCACCCGGCTTGAACGCGGTGTTCAGTGAGCACGCCTTTGCGGTCTATCCGATCGTCACCCAGGCCGTTGGTGCTGACGCGCGGGTGATTCCAGCCAAGGACTGGGGGCACGACCTGCCCGCCATGTTGGCGGCGATCGACGCCAATACCCGAGTAGTGTTCATTGCCAACCCGAACAACCCGACCGGAACCTGGTTCAGTGCCGAGGCACTGGATGAGTTCCTGCAGGATGTGCCTGCCTCGGTGCTGGTGGTGCTGGACGAGGCGTACATCGAGTACGCCGAGGGCAGTGACCTGCCCGATGGCCTGGATTTTCTTGCTGCGTATCCGAACTTGCTGGTATCGCGCACCTTCTCCAAGGCCTATGGCTTGGCGGCGCTGCGCGTCGGTTATGGTTTGTCGACGGCGGTGGTGGCTGACGTGCTGAATCGCGTGCGCCAGCCCTTCAACGTCAACAGCCTGGCACTGGCAGCCGCCTGTGCCGCGTTGCAGGACGATGAATACCTGGCTGAAAGCCGACGCCTGAATGAGGCTGGCATGCAGCAGTTGGAAGCCGGGTTCCGTGAGCTGGGGCTGGGCTGGATCCCGTCCCGGGGCAACTTCATCTGTGTTGATCTGGGGTGCAGTGCTGCGCCGATCTTCCAGGGCTTGCTGCGTGAAGGTGTGATTGTGCGTCCGGTGGCCAACTACGGCATGCCAAACCACCTGCGCATCACCGTCGGCCTCCCGGCGGAAAACAGTCGTTTCCTAGAGGCGCTGAGCAAGGTTCTGGCTCGTGGTTGATGTCAGTGCCGTGCAACCTGCTGTGCCGGTGATCGGCCGCCTGGTGGTGGTCGGCCTGGGGCTGATCGGCGGTTCGTTTGCCAAGGGCTTGCGCGAAAGCGGCATTTGCCGTGAGGTGGTGGGGGTCGATCTCGATCCGCAATCGCGCAAGCTTGCCGTAGAGCTGGGCGTGGTCGACCGTTGTGAAGATGACCTGGCGGCCGCCTGTGTCGGTGCGGACGTCATTCAGTTGGCGGTGCCGATCCTGGCCATGGAGAAACTCCTGGCGTTGCTCGCGGGCATGGACCTGGGCGCAGCGATCCTGACGGATGTCGGCAGTGCCAAGGGCAATGTGGTACGCGCGGCAACCCAGGCGTTCGGCGGCATGCCGCCACGCTTCGTGCCGGGGCACCCGATTGCCGGTTCCGAGCAGAGCGGGGTTGAGGCCTCCAATGCCCAGTTGTTCCGCCGGCACAAGGTGATCCTTACGCCGCTTGAGCAAACCGATCCGGCTGCGCTGGCGGTGGTTGATGCGTTGTGGCGCGAACTGGGTGCCGATGTCGAGCACATGCAGGTCGAGCGCCACGATGAAGTGCTGGCCGCAACCAGCCATCTGCCGCACCTGTTGGCGTTCGGTCTGGTCGACTCTTTGGCCAAGCGCAATGAAAATCTTGAGATCTTCCGTTACGCTGCGGGCGGCTTCCGCGATTTCACAAGAATCGCCGGTAGCGACCCGGTGATGTGGCACGACATCTTTCTCGCTAACCGGGAAGCGGTGCTGCGCACACTCGATACATTTCGCAGCGACCTCGACGCCTTGCGCGACGCGGTCGATGCAGGGGACGGGCACCAATTGTTGGGCGTATTCACTCGCGCCCGGGTTGCCCGCGAGCATTTCAGTAAAATCCTGGCCCGCCGGGCCTATGTGGACGCTATGAACTCCAACGACCTGATTTTCCTGGCACAACCTGGTGGCCGCCTGACTGGGCGGATTCGTGTACCGGGCGATAAATCGATTTCCCACCGTTCGATCATGCTCGGCTCGCTGGCTGAGGGTGTCACCGAAGTCGAAGGCTTCCTCGAGGGCGAAGATGCCCTGGCGACCCTGCAGGCCTTCCGCGACATGGGGGTGGTCATCGAAGGGCCGCACCATGGTCGTGTGACCATTCACGGTGTGGGCCTGCATGGCTTGAAACCGGCGCCTGGCCCGATCTACCTGGGCAACTCCGGCACTTCGATGCGCCTGCTGTCTGGCCTTCTGGCTGCGCAGAGCTTCGATAGCACCCTGACGGGCGACGCCTCGTTGTCCAAGCGCCCGATGAATCGCGTGGCCAATCCGCTGCGGGAAATGGGTGCGGTGATCGAAACCGCCGCTGAAGGCCGTCCGCCGATGATCATTCGTGGTGGTCATGCCCTCAAGGGCCTGACCTACACCATGCCGATGGCCAGCGCCCAGGTTAAGTCCTGCCTGCTGTTGGCCGGTCTGTACGCCGAAGGCCAGACCACGGTCACCGAGCCTGCGCCAACGCGTGACCATACCGAGCGCATGCTGCGCGGCTTCGGCTATCCGGTAACTGTCGAGGGCGCAACCGCTTCGGTCGAGTCCGGCCACAAGCTGACTGCCACTCACATCGAAGTGCCGGGCGATATCTCTTCGTCGGCGTTCTTCCTGGTCGCCGCTTCGATTGCCGAAGGTTCCGAACTGGTGTTGGAGCACGTCGGCATCAACCCGACCCGCACCGGGGTGATCGATATCCTGCGTCTCATGGGTGCCGACATTACCCTGGAAAACCAGCGCGAAGTGGGCGGCGAGCCGGTGGCTGACCTGCGTGTGCGCGCGGCTCAACTCAAGGGCATCGAGATTCCCGAGGAGCTGGTGCCGCTGGCCATCGACGAGTTCCCGGTACTGTTCGTGGCGGCAGCTTGTGCGCAAGGCCGGACTATCCTGCGCGGTGCCGAAGAGCTGCGGGTCAAGGAATCTGACCGGATCCAGGTCATGGCCGACGGTCTGCTGGCGCTGGGCGTCAAGTGCGAGCCGACGCCGGATGGGATTATCATTGACGGCGGCCAGATCGGTGGTGGCGAAGTCCATGGTCATGGCGATCACCGGATTTCGATGGCGTTCAGTGTGGCGTCGTTGCGCGCCAATGCGCCGATCCGCATCCATGATTGCGCCAACGTCGCCACCTCCTTCCCGAATTTCCTCGCGTTGTGCGCGCAGGTCGGTATCCGCGTTGCCCAAGAGGCTCAGTCGTGAACAACATTGCTCCAGTTATCACCATCGACGGGCCAAGCGGTTCGGGTAAAGGCACTATTGCCGGCATGCTCGCCAGGCGCCTGAACTGGAATCTGCTGGATTCCGGTGCGTTGTACCGTTTGCTGGCGTTCGCTGCGCGCAACCACGGGGTCGACCTGACCAATGAGGAATTGCTGAAGAAACTTGCCGCTCATCTGGATGTGCAGTTCATCGCGGCGACCGACGGTCAGTTGCAGCGCATCATCCTTGAAGGGGATGAGGTCAGCGATGCGATCCGCACCGAAGTTGCCGGTGCCGGCGCCTCCCAGGTAGCTGCGCTGCCGGCTGTGCGTGAGGCGCTGCTGCAGCGCCAGCGGGCTTTCCAGGAAGCCCCGGGGCTGGTGGCTGACGGTCGTGACATGGGTACGGTGGTCTTTCCCGATGCACCCTTGAAGATTTTTCTGACCGCCAGCGCCGAGGAACGAGCGCGCCGCCGATATTTGCAGTTGAAGGGCAAGGGCGAGGATGTTAGTCTGTCGAGTCTGCTAGATGAGATCCGTGTGCGCGATGAGCGCGACACCCAGCGAGCGGTAGCCCCGCTCAAGCCGGCGGTCGACGCGATTCAGCTGGATTCCACGGAGTTGTCCATCGATCAGGTGCTGGAACGCATCATGAGCGAAATCGCCCTCCGCGATATCGCCGGGTGACCAAGAAGGCCGTAGGGGACCAGTCATAGTCCTGCGGTGCTTCTTTTAATTGAAACTAACCCACACCGTCTGGGGTGTGGAGATGGGCGTATTCTTCGCCCTTATCAACAGGAATTAAAATGAGCGAAAGCTTTGCGGAACTCTTTGAAGAAAGCCTAAAAACCCTGAACCTTCAGGCAGGCTCCATCATCACCGGTGTTATCGTTGATATCGATTACCAAGCTCGCTGGGTAACCGTTCACGCTGGCCTGAAGTCTGAAGCACTCATCCCGCTTGAGCAGTTCTACAACGACGCTGGCGAACTGAACATCAACGTCGGTGACGAAGTTCACGTTGCTCTGGACTCGGTTGAAGACGGCTTTGGCGAAACCAAGCTGTCCCGTGAAAAAGCCAAGCGCGCTGAATGCTGGATTGTTCTGGAAGCAGCCTTCGCAGCCGAAGAAGTGGTCAAGGGCGTTATCAACGGTAAGGTTAAAGGCGGCTTCACTGTCGACGTTAACGGCATCCGTGCGTTCCTGCCAGGTTCTCTGGTTGACGTCCGTCCTGTGCGCGACACCACGCACCTGGAAGGCAAAGAGCTGGAATTCAAGGTCATCAAGCTTGACCAGAAACGCAACAACGTTGTCGTTTCCCGTCGTAGCGTCCTCGAAGCCGAGAACTCCGCTGAGCGTGAAGCTCTGCTGGAATCCCTGCAGGAAGGCCAACAAGTCAAAGGTATCGTCAAGAACCTCACCGATTACGGCGCATTCGTCGATCTGGGTGGCGTCGATGGCTTGCTGCACATTACCGACATGGCTTGGAAGCGTATCAAGCATCCATCGGAAATCGTCAACGTTGGCGACGAGATCGATGTCAAGGTTCTGAAGTACGATCGCGAGCGCAATCGTGTTTCCCTGGGCCTCAAGCAACTGGGCGAAGATCCATGGGTTGCTATCAAAGCCCGTTACCCAGAAAGCACTCGCGTTACCGCGCGTGTAACCAACCTGACCGACTACGGCTGCTTCGCTGAGCTGGAAGAAGGCGTTGAAGGTCTGGTACACGTTTCCGAAATGGACTGGACCAACAAGAACATCCACCCTTCGAAAGTCGTACAAGTCGGCGACGAAGTGGAAGTTATGGTTCTGGACATCGACGAAGAGCGTCGTCGTATCTCCCTGGGCATCAAGCAGTGCAAATCTAACCCATGGGAAGATTTCTCTGGCCAGTTCAACAAGGGCGATAAAATCTCCGGCACCATCAAGTCGATCACCGATTTCGGTATCTTCATTGGTCTGGACGGCGGCATCGACGGCCTGGTTCACCTGTCCGACATCTCCTGGAACGAAGTGGGCGAAGAAGCTGTTCGTCGCTTCAAGAAAGGCGACGAGCTGGACACCGTTATCCTGTCGGTTGACCCAGAGCGCGAGCGTATCTCCCTGGGTATCAAGCAACTGGAAAGCGATCCGTTCTCCGAGTACGTTCAAGAGAACGACAAAGGCGCAATCGTTAAAGGCATCGTGAAAGAAGTTGACGCTAAAGGCGCCATCATCACTTTGGCTGACGACATCGAAGCGACTCTGAAAGCCTCCGAAATCAGCCGTGACCGCGTTGAAGACGCGCGTAACGTTCTGAAAGAAGGCGAAGAAGTAGAAGCCAAGATCATCAGCGTTGACCGCAAGAGCCGCGTAATCCAGCTCTCCATCAAGTCGAAAGACGATGCTGAAGAGAAAGAAGCAATCCAGAGCCTGCGCGACAAGCCAGCTACCTCTGACATTGCTGCTGGTCCTACCACTCTGGGCGACCTGTTGCGTGCACAGATGGAAAAACAGAACTAAGTTCTGTCAGACCATAAAAAGGGCGACTTCGGTCGCCCTTTTTTGTGCCTGGAATTTGAGTTTGCGACGATTGATGGGTGTGTCGGTTATCGGTGAAACAAACCCCGGGCAGTGCTGTCTGGTTCTTTGTGCAGAGCATTTCACTATTTGGGCTAGGCTTAGCCTGAAGCAAACAGCGGTCGGGCAAATCGTCCAGTCTAAGGAAGCGAATGAACAGGTTCTTCGTCGTGCTTGTTGTGCTGGTTCTGGCAGGCTGTACCACTAACGTGAAGTCCCATGCGGTGCGCGGGGTGAGCGGGATCGAGATCGATTGTTCGGGGCTTGGGTCGGGTTGGGAGAGGTGCTACAAGCGCGCAGACAAGGAATGCAAGGCGCAGGGGTATAAGGTCGTTGCCAGGTCCAGTGATATCAAGGAGGAGGATCAGGACTATCCGTTTGGTTGGAATCCGGCGGGTTACCTTACGCGCACTATGCTGGTCATTTGTAGGTAATCGTGTGGTGAATTTGTATGGTGAGTCTGGGTTTGATGTCTGAAAAAACTCGATTGATCGGTGAGGTCGTGGTCGTGCAGATAAGTCAATGCTTGGGCTGTTCAAATTCCTTCTGGCATGCTAAAACCTTTGAAGCGCTGATCTAGCTGCTTGAAAAAGAAGGGAAAAATATGACGAAGTCGGAGTTGATCGAACGAATTGTCACCCATCAAGGGCTGCTTTCATCCAAGGATGTAGAGCTGGCCATCAAGACTATGCTTGAACAAATGTCCCAATGCCTGGCCACCGGTGATCGCATCGAGATCCGTGGTTTTGGCAGTTTCTCCCTGCACTACCGCGCACCTCGTGTAGGACGCAACCCGAAGACCGGGCAATCGGTTAGCCTGGATGGAAAATTTGTTCCCCATTTCAAACCGGGCAAAGAGCTTCGGGATCGGGTGAATGAAGAAGAGGAGGAGGGGCTTTGACAGACTGCGCAACTCAAGGAATCACTTATGCGTAGCATGAAGCGTGTACTGCTTGGCGTTTTTGTCCTGTTGCTGGCGCTGGCGATACTGCTGTTTGTGCTGGAAAATCAGCAGTCGGTATCTTTGCTGTTTCTTGGCTGGGCGGGGCCGCAAATCCCACTGTCGGTGGTTGTGGTACTGACGCTTCTGGTGGGGATGGTGATAGGGCCTGTATTGGGGTGGTTCCTGGGTCGGACTTCCAGGGGGGCGCGAAAGCGGGTGCTGTCCTAGCGGAGCACCTTTGGCATGCCCCTGGCTTTGGCTGCAGGGTGCCCATATCCATTAGTGAGTCGTGATTGAGCGGTAAATTGCAGCAATCGTCCGCAAATGATTGGGCCTCACATCGGTCGGACTGAACCTGACAAAAAACGACTGATGCATTCATGGATTAGACGGCCGTCCGGTAGCGACGCTGTCTGCAACTCAAGGGTATGCTTTCGCGTGAAAATTCTAGTAACCGGCGGTGCAGGATTTATCGGTTCGGCGGTCATTCGCCATATCATTTCCAACACGAATGACGCGGTCGTTAATGTCGATAAGCTCACGTATGCGGGCAACCTTGAGTCTTTGGCTGAAGTCAGCCAAAACGCCCGTTATCTATTCGAGCACGTCGATATTTGTGATCGCGAGCAGATCGATCGTGTCCTGCGTGAACAGCAACCAGATGCCATCATGCACCTGGCCGCGGAATCCCACGTCGATCGTTCGATCAGCGGCCCATCCGAATTTATCCAGACCAACATCATTGGCACCTACACGCTGCTTGAAGCCGCGCGTCACTACTGGGCAGCGCTGGACGATGGTCGCAAGGCGAGTTTCCGATTTCACCATATTTCGACTGACGAAGTTTATGGTGACCTCGAAGGCCCGCAAGACCTCTTCACCGAAACCACGCCCTATCAGCCAAGCTCGCCGTACTCGGCCAGCAAGGCCAGCTCTGATCATCTGGTTCGTGCCTGGGCGCGTACCTATGGCCTGCCTACCCTGGTCACCAACTGCTCGAACAACTACGGGCCGTGCCACTTTCCCGAGAAACTGATTCCGCTGATCATTCTCAATGCGCTGGAAGGCAAGGCATTGCCGGTGTATGGCAAAGGTAACCAGGTGCGTGACTGGCTCTATGTCGAGGACCATGCGCGGGCGCTGTATAAAGTCGTGACCGAAGGTGTCATTGGCGAGACGTACAACATCGGCGGCCATAACGAAAAGCAAAACATCGAGGTCGTACACGCCCTGTGCGCACTACTCGATGAGCTGCGTCAGGACTCTCCTCATTGCCCGCACGCCAGCCTGATCACTTACGTTCAGGATCGCCCGGGCCACGATCAGCGCTACGCGATCGATGCCAGCAAAATCCAGCGTGAGCTGGGTTGGACGCCGCAAGAGTCTTTTGAAACCGGCATCCGCAAGACCGTCGAATGGTATCTAACCCACACTGAGTGGGTGGATCACGTGAAGAGCGGAAGCTACCAGCAGTGGATCGACCAGAACTACGCGGATCGGTCGAGCAAGGCATGAAAATCCTCCTGCTGGGGAAAAATGGCCAGGTAGGCTGGGAACTGCAGCGCTCTCTTGCACCCCTTGGCGAGTTGATTGCGCTGGATCGTCATGCCTCCGATGGCTTGAGCGGCGACCTGTCCGACCTCGAGGCCTTGCGCGCGACAATCCGCCGGGTCAAGCCCAACGTCATTGTCAACGCTGCTGCTTATACAGCTGTTGATAAGGCCGAATCCGAAACCGAACTGGCTGACCGTGTGAATGGTCAGGCGAGCCAGGTCATGGCGGTGGAAGCCAAAGCTCTCGATGCCTGGCTTATTCACTACTCGACCGACTACGTCTTCAGTGGGCAGGGCCTGGCTCCATGGACGGAGGTGGATGCGGTCGCCCCCGTCAATCACTACGGCGCCAGTAAATTGCTCGGTGAGCAGGCGATTATTGAGTCCGGATGCAAGTACCTGATCTTTCGCACCAGTTGGGTCTATGGGGCTCGCGGCAATAACTTCGCCAAGACGATGCTGCGACTGGCCAGGGAGCGCGAGACCTTGAGCATCATCGCTGATCAGATTGGGGCTCCTACGGGGGCAGAGCTTATCGCAGACATCACCGCGCTGGCTGTTCAGAAAGTCATGCACAACCCTGCGCTCGCGGGCCTATATCACTTGGCTGCTGGTGGTGAAGTGTCCTGGCACGGCTATGCTAGTCATGTGATCGATTTCGCCCGCAGCCAGGGTGAACAACTGGCAGTGACGGCAGTCAATCCGATCGATACCACGGCCTATCCAACACCTGCACGCCGCCCGCTGAATTCGCGTCTGAATACGCAAAAGCTGCGCGACAGTTTTTCTCTGTGCTTACCGGATTGGCAAACTGGTGTAACCCGAATGCTTAGGGAAGTCCTGAATAAATGACCACGACAAATCGTAAAGGCATCATCCTCGCAGGCGGCTCAGGCACTCGACTTCACCCGTTGACGCTCGGCGTGTCCAAGCAGATGCTGCCGATCTATGACAAGCCGATGATCTTCTACCCGCTATCGGTGTTGATGCTTGCAGGTATACGGGAAATCCTGGTCATCTCCACCCCTGAAGACCTGCCGTGTTTTCGCAAGTTACTCGGTGATGGCAGTCAGTATGGTATCCAGCTCAGTTATGCCGAGCAGGCAAGCCCCGATGGACTGGCACAGGCCTTTATCATTGGTGAAGAGTTCATCGGCAATGCCCCGTGCTGCCTGATCCTGGGCGACAATATCTTTTATGGCCAGCACTTCTCGGAGAAGCTTCGCTCTGCCAATACCCAGGCCCAGGGAGCGACGGTTTTCGGTTATCACGTCAGTGATCCTGAGCGTTTTGGTGTGGTCGAGTTCGATGCAACCGGTCGTGCGTTGAGCATCGAGGAAAAACCGCTCCAGCCAAAATCCAGCTACGCAGTAACGGGTTTGTACTTCTACGATAATCAGGTGGTCGAGATCGCGAAGAGCATCAAGCCATCCTCGCGTGGCGAGTTGGAAATTACCGACGTCAACCGCGCTTACCTCGAACAGCAGACCCTCAATGTCGAAATGCTCGGTCGCGGCTTTGCCTGGCTGGACACCGGCACCCACGAGTCGCTGCTGGAGGCCAGTCACTTTGTTCATACCATTGAGCAGCGCCAGGGGTTGAAGGTCGCTTGCCTGGAGGAGATTGCTTACAATTTTGGCTGGATCACGCCAGCTGAGCTCGGAGTCCAGGCTGAGCGATTGAAAAAAACCGGGTATGGTCAGTATCTGCAGAGGTTGTTGGATGCATGACTGAATGGCTGAGGTTTAGCGGATTGTGAGTGGTTCGTAAAGTCTTGGTTAGCTGTAGAATGGGCAAATATGCATTTCAGGCCGAGCGAGCGTCGATAGCTCAGGTCGAACATAAATAAATAGCAGGGCGGCCCTAGCACAAGCAAGTGGCTTGATGGTTTCGTAGGCGTTCACAGCGATTTGCATCTGAAAGAGGTGCAAGGTGATCGGAATGTAAACGAGCGCCGTTTTCTGTGGTTAACCTTTCAGTGAGCGAGGATTAAGGAGGTTGAGTATGGAACTGATTCCAGTAATTTTGTCTGGCGGTGTGGGCAGCCGGTTGTGGCCTGTTTCTCGAGAGGCGCACCCCAAGCCGTTCATGGATCTGCCGGGTGGCCAGAATCTGATCCAGAAAACCTTCCTGCGCGCTTCGCGGTTGGAGGGCGTTGTAGAAGTCCTGACGGTGACGAACCGTGAGCTGCTGTTCAAGACTGAAGACGAGTACGGCGCTGTTGATGCCGCCAAGCACTCACAAGGCTTCATTCTTGAGCCTTTCGGGCGTAATACGGCTGCCGCTGTTGCCGCGGCTGCTCTGCAACTGGAAGTCACGCATGGTCCTGATGTCCATATGTTGGTGCTGGCTGCCGACCACCTGATCAAGGATGAAAAGGCCTTTGCCGCCGCGGTATCCGATGCCGTAGCGCTCGCTTCCGAAGGCTGGCTGGTGACTTTTGGGATTCAACCTACCTACCCTGAAACAGGGTTTGGTTATATCGAGGCGCAGAAGAATGTTCCGCTGAACGGCGGCTTGAAAGTTGCGCGTTTCGTCGAAAAACCAGATCTTGAAACCGCTCAAGGTTATGTAAGTGCCGGCAATTACTATTGGAACTCCGGGATGTTCTGCTTCCGGGTCGGCACCGTCCTTGAGGAGCTGCGCAAGCATGCTCCGGACGTAGTTGAAGCGGTGGTCAAGACCATTGAAAAGTCGCGAATCACTTCGTCTGACAAGTACCGCTGCCTGACCCTTGACGCTAATGCGTTTGCCCAGGTTCCCGATATCTCCATTGATTACGCGTTGATGGAGCGCTCTATCAAGGTCGCGACCATTCCCTGTGATATCGGTTGGAGTGATATCGGCTCGTGGAACGCAGTGGCTGAGCTGACCAGCCCTGATGCCGATGGTAACCGTTTCGAAGGTGAGGTGTTATCTCATGGTTCGCGCAACAACTATGTAAACAGTGAGGGTCGACTCACTGCTTTGGTTGGGGTTGAGGACCTGCTGGTAATTGACACGCCAGATGCCGTGATGATTGCGCATAAAGACCATGCGCAGGATGTGAAGCACATTGTTGGCCAGCTCAAGGCCAGTAGCCATACTGCGCACTTACTGCATCGAACGGTGCATCGTCCGTGGGGTACTTATACAACGCTGGAGAGCGGTGAGCGCTTCAAAATCAAGCGTATCGTGGTCAAGCCGAAGGCTTCACTTTCCCTGCAGATGCACCACCACCGTAGTGAGCATTGGATTGTGGTGAGTGGCATGGCTGTGGTTGTCAACGATCAACAGGAGTTGATGCTTAATACCAACGAGTCAACATTTATTCGTGCGGGCCATAAGCATCGCTTGCAGAATCCAGGGGTAATCGACCTGGTAATGATTGAGGTGCAGAGCGGAGATTATCTAGGTGAGGACGATATTGTCCGCTTTGAAGATAATTATGGACGGGTAGATGCAGTAGTCACTGCCAAGTCTTGAGTTTGACATTCAGTTTGATAGCGTTAATTGCGAGTTGGATGTGGCTAATGTCTAGTCCAGCTCTGCAATCTTAATATAGTTTTTGGTTGTCTATCCAATGCCTGATTTTTTATCTATTGCTGATAGTGGTTACGATAGCCGGGCTGTTGGTCGTGTTGCTATTTTGTTGTCAACGTATAACGGCGGAAAGTACCTGGTGGCTCAATTGGAGTCGCTGGTCGCTCAGGAGTATCAAAACTGGGAAATTCATGCTTCAGACGATGGATCCACCGATGACACTTTAGAGATTCTTGAGTCCTACCGTGAGCGATTGGGTACTGATCGCTTGAGTATCTATCGTGGCCCAGGACGGGGTTTCGCGGCAAATTTCATGTCGCTGGTTCGGCGTGAAGAAATACAGGCAAGTTATTTTGCTTTTTGTGACCAGGACGATATCTGGGCCAAAGAAAAAATTTCCACTGCAGTACGTTGTTTGGACGAGGAAGGGCCGGTACCGGCACTCTACTGTTCGCGCACTCGCCTAGTTGATGAGAGCGGTGTCGAGATGGGGTATTCGGCGTTGTTTCCTGGTCGACCCTGCTTTGAGAGTGCTTTGGTTCAAAGTATTGCGGGAGGTAACACCATGGTACTCAACTCGCCAGCCAGACAACTGGTGAGTCGAACACCCGAGGAATTGTCGATCGTTTCGCATGACTGGTGGGCATATTTGCTAGTCAGCGGTAGTGGTGGCAGAGTTCTTTATGATCCGACTCCACAAGTTGATTATAGGCAGCATGCTAATAATCTGATGGGTTCCAATCGGCGTTTAAGTGAGCGTTTATCGCGACTTAAAAAGATGTTTGATGGAACCTTTCGCGCTTGGACTACGGATAATTTAGTGGCCCTTGAGTATTTTCGACAAGATTTGACGGTGGAGCACCTCAAGCGGCTGGATATGTTTCGAAAGGCTCGAAGATCATCGCTACCAATGAGAATCATTTGCTTTAAGCGCTCGGGGATCTACCGCCAATCTGCTGCCGAAAACGTGGTTTTGATTGCGGCCGTTCTAGTAAACCGGTTGTGAAGCCAATGCCGGCGCTGGAGGGAAGCCAATACCACCTGTGCTGATATTGGATTACACTGCGCGCCCATTTCAGGCGGGTAGCTGTCATCCCAGGGTTGGGTGAATCGTGGCTTCAAAGGATCTGATAGAAGAGGTTGAATACACAAGGCGCTGACTGCGCCTCACTTCGGGACAGAATATGGCAGGTAATTTGAAGGTCAGGCTCAAGCAGGCGCTACTGAAATCCAGTATCTACTTTATGCTGGCAGCGGCAAAATATTATATTGCAAATAATATTATCGCGAAGGTGCCGATCGAGTCAGTGCGTAAAGCCTATTATCGGCGGATTATGGGGGTGTCGATTGGGAATGACACCCATCTAAGCATGAGGATTTTTCTGACTGGTTACCATAGTCGCTGCCAGGTCGTCATTGGGGATAATTGTGTAATCAATCGCGATATATATCTGGATGGCAGGGCCGGGGTGCACATTGGTAACAATGTGAATGTGTCGTTCCAGGCGTGTCTCTTGAGCCTGCATCATGATCATAATGACCCGAATTTTTCCGCGATTGGCGCACCAGTTGTTATTCAAGACCATGCCTGGATCGGTGCAAGGGCTATGATTTTACCTGGAGTCGTTGTAGGTGAAGGCGCCGTTGTCGCTGCCGGTGCTGTGGTAACCCGTTCGGTGCCTGACTATGCGGTGGTGGGGGGAGTACCAGCCCGAGTGATTGGTCAGCGCAACCGCGATCTGACCTATGTGACCAACTTCTCCCCTTTCTTCGACACAGATATCTTCGATGAGTCCCATGCTAAATCCAGTTAAGAAAAGCCTGCTTGTTTTCACGCTTTCTCCACCTCTGCCAGCTAATTCTGGCGCGCCTATCTACATCTGCAATACGCTGCTACCGCTCGCCGATAAGTATGATTTGCATTTGTATACCATCGGTGGTCCGGACGAGATTGCGCACATCAAGCGACATCAGAGCCTTTACGATCGTTACTTCCGTAGTGTGCATGTAGAGCCGCGGGCGCTGATGCCTTCACAGAAGGGAACCGTTGGCCGGATTGCTCACAGCCTGGAACACCTGTATCACGGTTTGCCTTTTATGGACGCCAGTTATTACAGCCACAGTGCTGTGAAAAACGCGCGCAGAATCGTCAAGCAATACAACATCCAGGCGATGGAAATTCATTCCAGTCACTTGGCCTTTTTCAAGAAGTTTATCCCGCACGTTCCTGCGTTATTGGTCAGTCACAATATTGAATCCGATATTTTTCCATTTTGGATCCCGCAGCATTTGACGGGCTGGAAAAAAGCTGCAATTGAAGGCGTGGCCAGGGCTAGTCGACGTAATGCCCATCAGGTCGAAGCGCAGAACAAATGGAAGTTTGATGCAATGACGTTCATTTCCATGAGCGACATGGAACGGGTCAGTGCTGAGGTGAGTAAAAGCTATATTCCTCTTTGCCTGCCCGTGAAGGGCGTCAACTATTCAGATAAACCTGATGATTGCGTAAACCTGCTTTGGATGGGCGGTTTCTGGTGGCACCCGAATGCTGAAGGGGTACTTTGGTTTGTCAGAAGTATTCTGCCGTTGATCGTCGATAAGCTAGCGGCTTTGAATATTCGTCTGCACTTTCTCGGCGCCGGCCCTCCGGACGAATTGAAGGCGGTCGACGACGGTCAGAACATATTTGTCCATGGTTTCGTGGACTCTCTGGAAGATATGCTCGCTAGTTCGCACCTGCTATTTGTCCCCCTGTTGTCGGGTGGTGGAGTGCGGGTGAAAATTCTTGAAGCAATGAGTAACGGCATTCCAGTCCTAAGTACCAGTAAAGGCTGCGAAGGGTTGGGGGCTACTGATGGGCTCGATATTGTGGTTCGCGACGACGCTCAGGCGTTCGCTGATGCGATTCTTCAGCTAGCCGCCGACCCGCTGCGACGCGCTCAATTATCAAACGCTTGCAAGCAGCTTCTTAATGAGAAGTACAACTTGCAGAACTGCATTGATGAAAAAGATCGGATTTATCATAAGCTGCTGGCGTCGGTTTGAGCCAGCGCCTGAATTGAGATGAAACCCCCTCATGATTAGAACTCTTGCATTCGGTGCTCGGAGCTTCATCAAGAGCCGCGAGCTTATCTGGCAGCTTGTTCGGCGCGAAATCAGCCTTCGTTACAGCGGTTCATTCCTAGGGATAATCTGGTCGTTCATCAATCCGCTTGCGATGTTGATGGTATACAGTTTTGTCTTCGGTACCGTCTTCAAGGCGCGATGGGGAGGTGTGGCCACTGAGAGCCAGGACTACACCATCCTACTTTTCGTCGGCATGCTGATGCATGGGCTGTTCGCCGAGTGCCTAGGTAAATCAGCGACGTTGATTGTGGCAAACAGCAACTATGTAAAAAAAGTCATTTTCCCTCTGGAAATACTGCCTTGGACAATAATAGGGGCAGCACTCTTCCACTTGTTTACCGGTCTGGTTGTGCTGATGGGATTGCAACTGTTTCTGACGGGTGGCTTGCAGTGGACGTTGATATATCTACCGCTGATTCTGATTCCATTTGTTTTGTTTTTGGTGGGATTGTCCTGGTTTGTATCGGCCTTGGGCGTATTTTTCAGAGACATCGCACAGCTCGTCGGGATGATTACTGCGGTCATGATGTTTCTATCGCCGGTGTTCTACTCAATCGAGTCGATACCTGAGCGGTTTCGTCCTTATATGATGGCTAATCCATTGACCCTAGTAATTGAGCAGTCCAGGCAAGTCCTGATTTACGGTGGTCAGCCCGATCTACAGACTCTGCTTATCCTCAGCTTGGTTGGCATTTTAACCTGCGGCACGGGCTTGTGGTTCTTTAACAAGACACGGAAGGGATTTAGTGATGTCCTCTGAAGATATCCTCATCGACGTGGCCGGGTTGTCGAAGTGCTTTCATATTTACGATAAACCGGCGCACCGTTTCATGCAGTTTGTTGTGCCTAGACTGCAACGTGCTGTCGGGCTTCGGCCCAGTAGTTTTATGCATGAGTTCTGGGCATTGCATGACGTTTCCTTTCAGCTGCGCCGAGGTGAAACAGTTGGAATTATCGGCCGCAACGGCTGCGGTAAATCCACTTTATTGCAAATGATTTGCGGGACGTTGACGCCTACTGGAGGACGAGTAGACATCCACGGGCGAATCGCGGCTTTGCTTGAGCTGGGTGCTGGCTTCAATCCTGAATTTTCCGGGCGCGACAATGTTTTCCTTTCTGGAAGCATTGCCGGTATCTCCCAAGAGGAAATGCGCAAACGCTTCGCTGATATTGCGGCTTTTGCAGATATCGGAGAGTTCATTGAGCAGCCAGTAAAAACATACTCTTCGGGTATGTTCGTGCGCTTGGCATTTGCCACGGCCATCCATACGTCTCCGGATATTCTGGTCGTCGACGAAGCGTTGGCGGTGGGGGACACTGCATTTCAGACCAAGTGTTTGACGCGAATTCGCGAACTGCAGAAGAAAGGTACAACCATCCTGTTGGTCACTCACTCAACCAATACCCTGATTGAATACTGTGATCGGGCGATTTACCTCAAGCGCGGAGTTTTGGTCGAGGATGGTGTGTGTCGTGATGTGGTCAAGCATTACGCCAATGACTTGGTGGAAGAGGAAGGTGGTATTGCGCTTGCCGAGAGAACCCAGGACGAAGCCTTGGCGCTCCAGGACCTTGAGTCCACGGCCTTTGTAGAGACTCCAGGTGGATCAGAGGAAAAAATTGCCATCGTCGGGGTGGATGTACTCGATTCTGCAGGACTGCAGCGCAGTACTTTTTCCTATGGTGATACCTTTTTGGTTCGGGTGAACCTTCGGGTCGGCGTTGCCGTTGAATTACCCTGTTTTGGCATGCAGATAAAAAGCGTCGACGATATTGTGCTCTGGAGTGCGACTACCCAGAGTATGGAGGTTCCATTAGGTCGGCTTGCGGTAGGGCATCATCAACTTACCTGGGTTTGCAAAGCGACTTTTTCGGGCAATCGTTATGTTTTGGCGATTGGAGCGGGAAGTACCGAAACGGGTGAGTATCGCCGACATTCCCGGCTTCCTTATGCCGGGCATATTGATGTCTTGCCTCAGGAACGGAGCGGTTCTGGCTGGTTGGCCCCATGCCCGACCGTTTCGCTGTCATCAGTCTAGTCGTCGAGGATAAGTTATGACTGACAAACCGAAGGTCGTAGTCAGCGGATGGTACGGGGCCAGCAATGTCGGCGATGAGTTGCTCCTGGGAGCCGTCGCAAAATGGGTCGCAGACGCTGGCGGTGAGCTGACGATCATCAGTCTCAACCCCGAGCATACGGCCAAAGTCTACGGAACCGCCGCGGTTGATTTCCACAATCTGGGTGAGATTGCCTCGGCGCTGGCCGACTGCGACTTGTTCGTGATGGGCGGCGGGGGGATCTTCCAGGACCACCATCCGTTTCACATCAGTGCGTTATATGATGCAACCGCTCTCGATATCGCCCAGTACGCACGTCCGTTTTATCTGGCTCGACAGTTTGGGGTAAAGACCCTGATCCTTGCTCATGGCGTAGGACCTCTCGCCAGTCATGATGCTCAGGAAATCGTCAGAGATGTATTCACTCTTGCGGATTTTGTATCAGTTAGAGATGAACCAAGCGCAGCACTTCTGCGCAAGATTGGCATTACTCGTGAACTTCTGGTGGCAGCGGATCCAGGCTGGTTTGCAGCAGGGCAGGTTGTGCGTACCGGCCAGGAACACGCCATTCGCGCACCCGATGACAAGAAAAAAATTGCGCTGATCATTCGTGAGTGGCACGCAGGGCGGGACTGGGAAGAGAAGCTGGTGTCGGCGCTTAATAGCCATCTACCCGCTGGCTGGGGATGTGTCTGGTTTGCTTTCCAGAACGCTTTGGATGAACGTCGTGCAGGCTCTGACAGACCTTTCCTTGAGCAACTGTCGAGCGGCCTGGATGCGCGTATCGACAGCGAGATTGTCGATCACGTTGCTGTTGCAGATGCGGTAGATGCCATCAATGCGTGTGATGCGGTGTTGTCGATGCGCCTGCATGGCAGCATTTTGTCGCTCGCCCTGGGTAAGCCCTGTGGTTTCCTTGAGTACGATGACAAGATGACTCAGGCGCATAACATGGCGCAGGTCCCAGAGAATCTGAGACTTGACCTGAAGTGTCCTCTGAGCGCCTATGAACTCATTATTGCCAAGCTTGCAAACCTTGAAGCGGGCTGGCGAATTGATCCGCAGGTTTTGCAAGAACTGCAAATTTCGGCATTAACCCATAGGGATATGCTAGTCGGTGCGTTGGAGCAGGTTCGCGGTGATGGCGAGAGGCGTAGCCGATGGTCAAGCCAGAATCTGGATTGGATGTCTGTCTGGCTACAGGATCTTATCTGGCAGAAGCAGGTTATCCAGCAGGCCAGCACGCGCGCGCATGAGCTGTTGAAGTACCGCGACCTGCAAATCCATGAGAAAGACGGTCAGCTCAGCGAAAAGGAGCTGCACTTTCAGGCGCTACAGCAGCAGAATGCAGAGTTGGCAAGAGAAGTCCTGCTGAGCAAGCAGCAGCAGGCGGAGCTGGAAAGGCTGCATCTAGAGCTGCTGCAACACAATGCTGAGCTCGCAGCGTCGCCGCTGCAAACTCAAGAATTCTATGATCTCGATCATGAACTGCATCAAATTAAACAGCAATTTCTCCTGTTGAAGGCTACCGCCGTTAGCCTGCAACAGGAGTTGGATGCCCGGACGACGCAGCTACAGACAGTCGAAAGCGCAAAGAAAACCACAGGAATGATCATGTCAGGCAGCATGCAGAATATAACTCGCAAACTTCAGCGCGCGGCTTACTTGTTGCAAAACGGTGGCCCTCGAGCATTGCTTTCGGCGCTGAAAAGACGTCGGCAACTGGCGTTGGCGCAACAGATGCCATTGCCGACCATCGAGTTTTCGGAGTCCATGAGCCAGGCTGATCTCGATCGTGCGCTGTTTGAAGCCGCCGCAAAGCTTCGCGAAGAAGAAGTCGTCATTTTCGCCTCGCGAACCTTTGACTCTTTGGGTGGGCATCACCGTGCGGCACAGTTGGCGCGGGCGGCCCTGTCTGCCGGACATCGGGTGGTTTACCTGACCAAGGATTACTCGAGTGTACTGAGTGGCTCAGTACCTCAAGGGCCAGCGGGCCTACTGCAAATGTCCTTGAGTGATCTGTCTGTCACCAAGCTGTTTTCGCTGCTCTCCGAGCGTTCGGTACTCGTGAACTTTATGCTGGATCCGGTAGTACTGCCGTACCTTCAGTATGCTCAAAGTCGCGGACTGAAGTCTTACCTGGAGACTTCTGCGAGCCTTGCCGATCCGCGGGTCGTCTGCACACCGTTGTTCAAGGAGTTGGCCAGCAAGGTCAGCGCCTTCTGCGTAAGTTGCACACAGGCAACCAGTTATCTGGCAGCGTTCAACAACACACCTGTGGTGTGTGTCCCTGCAGCCGCTAGCCATACCTACTTTGATATCTACCAGAACTATCAGGTCCCGTCGCAGTACCACGGGGTCAGTGGTACCAAGGCTGTTATCTTTGCGCCAGGGGAAGAGGCCAGTGTTGACTGGCCGTACGTTGAGCGCATCGCTGGCATGAACCCGCTGGTGACGTTCTATCTGTTGGGGGTGTTCAATCGCTCCGAGGGGCTCCCCAATAACGTAGTGACGCTTGCCCAGGAGTGCCTGAGTAATGCTAATGCGTTCATTGCCCATAGCGATTTCCTGCTTTCGCCGTTCTTGAAGGCGACGCCCGCTAATGCGGGCCTGCCTCAAGGTATCTATGCAGGCGCTTTTCTGAATAAGCCGGTGATTAGTTCCCAGGCTATCGATATTCCTCAGTTGAATAACTTCCTGCACCTGCCAAATGCTGAGGTCGTGGGGGACGTCAATAGTCGCTTCCCGGTCGTCCTGAAGAACGATTTGTTTGTGTCGGAAAACTCCTGGCTCGCCCGCCTGGAATCCTTGGTGCCGGCGGCACCGCGTAACGATCTCAGTGTGGTAATTCTTATCCATAACAACGCGGGCATCATTGCGCGTTGCCTTGAAACCCTGAAAAAACACTGTGGCGCCTATGTCAAGGAAGTCATTGTTGTCGATAACGCCAGCTCTGATGGTGGTGCAGAAATCGTTGAACAACAGTTCCCAGACGTCAAGTTGGTAAGAAACCCCGAGAACGGCTGTTCCTCCGGCCGTAACTTGGGCGTCACCCATGCCAGCGGAAAATACATCACCTTTTTCGACAGCGATCAATGGTTCACTGGGTCATCGGGTTTTGCCGAGGCCTTGTCAATTCTTGAAAGCCGCGCCAGTGTCGGGGTCATCGGTTGGAATGCGGGTTGGTTTGATGCAACCCGTACTGACCTGGGTGGAATGATTGCGGATTACTGCCCGAACCGTGCAATGAACCCTGTCGCGATACGCGAGGGTTATCGCTCTGATATCGGATTCCTGGGAACCAGCGGCTTCTTTATGCGTCGTTCGGTATTCGAGGCAATTGAAGGTTTTGATACGTATTACGACCCAACCTGCTTCGAGGATACGGATCTGTGCTTCCAGATCCGGGCGCTGGGAATGGAGGTTTCATTCCGCGATTTGTCCGGAATTCGTCACCAGCCCCATCAGACTACGGGTGCCGATAGCGGCAGTGATAAGTACAAAACCCTGTTCCTGAGAAATTCAACTTATTTCAAGGAGAAGTGGAAGCATCACCCCGAGTTCTTTGTCGACTACTCTGCCTGAGTAGGCAGAATCGGGGATGAAATACTTTTCATGAACTGTGGGGTCATCTTCGCTTAACAACTTTGAAGATGACCTCTTGCAAGGCTTTAAGATTAATACTATGCGACCGTTTCTATGTTGAGCCACCCTCGGAAAAAAATCCTGTGCGTTATAGGCACACGACCTGAAGCCATAAAGATGGCCCCTCTTATTCTTGGCCTGAAAGAGCAAGAGTGGGCGGAGGTCAGGATTCTGGCTACGGCTCAGCATCGCGATTTGCTTGATCAGATATTGTTGGATTTTTCGATCGCTCCTGATATCGACTTGGATATCATGCAGCCCAACCAGTCATTGATCACATTGACGGGAAAGTTGCTCCTCGAACTTGACAAGGTACTGTTGGCGGAAAAACCTGATGCGGTACTGGCCCAAGGCGATACGACTACCGTATTAGCGGCGTCTTTGGCATGTTTTTATGCGGGTATTCCGTTTGGGCATGTTGAGGCTGGACTCCGGACGGGCGATATCAATAGCCCATTTCCTGAAGAGGCCAATCGGGTGGTGACCGGCGTGTTGGCGCATTGGCACTTTGCACCGACGTCGAGTGCTGCCGAGAATCTATTGGCGGAGCGCACACCTGGCGAAAAGGTGTTCATCACGGGTAATACCGTTATCGATGCGTTGCACTACACGGCGGCAAGAGAAATGCCCCTTTCCGTGCCGTTGGACCGCGCCAAACGGATGATTTTGGTAACCGCGCATCGAAGAGAGAACTTTGGGCAGCCGTTCGTTGATATTTGTACCGCTATCAAAATGATCGCGGTTAATAACCCAGATGTTGAAGTGCTATTTCCTGTTCACCCCAACCCGAGTATTCGCACCGTTGCTTACGAGCTGTTGGGTGATGTTGCTAATCTCCATCTGGTCAATCCATTGGGCTACAAAGAGTTCGTGATGGCGATGAAGCTAGCCAGCTTTATTATCAGCGACTCAGGTGGTGTTCAGGAGGAGGCGCCAGCACTTGGAAAGCCTGTATTGGTAATGCGCGAAAGCTCGGAGCGTCCCGAGGCGATAGCCGCTGGATGTTCTCGGCTGGTGGGTACGGATGTTGGGGTGATTGTTCGTGAAGCCCAAGAGCTCCTCAATAATCCAGATGAGTACAAGAAGATGGCTATCGGGATTTCTCCGTACGGAGATGGCAAAGCATCCGCTCGAATTATCGGGGTTTTGCGGGAGTACTTTTGTTGAATCGCATGGTTTACCTATCCCCGGTGCCATGGGACAGCTTTTCCCAGCGCCCACATAAATTCGTCGAGTGGTTTCACGCCCTCTACGGGGGACAGGTGCTCTGGGTTGATCCTTACCCGACCCGGCTACCCGGCCTGGGAGACTTTGCTGCTCGACCGAGCCCCAGTAACCCTCAGAGCAGGTCGGAGCCCTGGTTGAAATGCTTGACGGTCAAAGCGTTGCCCATCGAACCGATTGCTGGTTTGGACGTCGTCAACCGCTATCTGCGACGTGCGCTAGTACAGGAGATAAATGCCTTTGCGAGTGCCGGGCCCACCAGTCTGGTTATTGGCAAACCATCGGCCTTTGCGTTGCAACTCTTGAGTGGCGGTCGTTTTGCCAAGAGTATTTACGATTCGATGGATGATTTTCCGGCGTTCTACAGTGGACTTTCCAAGCGTTCGATGCAACGCAAAGAACGCGCGGTAGTCAGCGCGGTAGACCATGTACTGGTGTCGTCCACCCTGCTTATGCACAGAGCACAGCAGATGCGCCCGGGAGCTGATGTTCGCCTATGCGAGAATGCATGCGCGGTTGAAGTGCTGCCACCTATCGAGCATCAGGCGCTGCATTCGGGTCCCAGGATTCTGGGGTACGTGGGGACCATCGGGAAATGGTTTGATTGGGAGATGATCGAGCGTTTGGCGGGATGCACTGACGTCACCGTCCGTTTGATCGGCCCCGTCTACACGCCAGCGCCGTTCAAGTTGCCCGCCAATGTCGAAGTTCTGCCGCAGTGTTCACATGCGCAGGCCATTGCGGCTATGCAGGCGTTCGACGTCGGTTTGATTCCGTTCAAGATCACAGAGTTGACCGAGTCGGTTGATCCCATCAAATATTACGAGTATTGCGCACTCGGTTTACCGGTCATTACCTCTGATTTTGGCGAAATGCGCGTGCATGCCCAGCAGCCCGGCGTATTTACCGTGCACTCGGCTGACACCCCGTCTAGCTTGATCGGGACGGTTGAGGCGGCTCTCGCGTTCAGATTTACCTTGGACCAGATAGGGCAGTTTCGGCAGGTAAACTCCTGGAATGCTCGTTTTTCGTCTGCGAAAATCTTCGATCCCGCCTAGTCTGATTTTTGGCGATGCCCGCCATGGGTCAGCGCTTGCGAAGTGTAAAGCGCAGTTTTATCAGCCTGCATCGTGTGCAGTCTTGTTTTTTTCCAGGGTCATTGAAATGAACGCTGAGACGATTCTTGTTACAGGAGGGAGCGGTTTTCTTGGGGCCGCCTTGGTAAAACACTTGGCTGCAATGGACGGCTGTGCGCTCGTTCTACCTATCAGAAATACCCAAGCGGGGTTTCCCCCCTCTGCGCGGGTTCTACAAATCCAGGACCTGGACGCGGATACCGATTGGAAGCAGGCCCTTTGCGGTGTCGACAAAGTGGTACATGCAGCAGCCCGAGTACATGTCATGAAAGAGGCCAGCGCTGATCCGTTGACCGAGTTTCGCAAAGTCAATGTCGACGGCACGCTGAACCTCGCCAGGCAAGCCGCTGCTGCGGGCGTCAAGCGTTTCATCTTCATCAGCTCGATCAAGGTCAACGGTGAGCGCACTGAGCCCGGCACCGCGTATTGCGCAGATGATGTGCCTGCTCCAATCGATCCTTATGGGATAAGCAAGATGGAAGCGGAGCAGGGGTTGCGGGAGTTGGCGTCCAGTACATCCATGGAGGTTGTCATCATTCGCCCCGTGTTGATTTATGGTCCGGGCGTAAAGGCTAACTTTCTTAGCATGATGAAATGGCTTTCCAAGGGCGTGCCGCTGCCACTGGGTGCAATCCACAATCGTCGCAGTCTGGTAGCGCTGGATAACCTGATTGATCTGATCATTGTGTGCCTCAATCACCCACTTGCCGCAAACCAGACGTTTCTGGTCAGTGATGGTCAGGATGTATCCACCACCGATTTGCTACGCAAGACTAGTCACGCCTTGTGTCGGCCCGCCCGTCTCATTCCTTTCCCTGTCTGGATAATGAGGAGCCTGGCGCTGTCGTTAGGCAAGCAAGCACTTGTCCAACGCCTTTTCGATTCTCTGCAAGTGGATATCAGTAAAAACCAGCAACTCCTGGGCTGGTCACCGCCCATGACCTTGGAGCAGTCTCTGCGCAAGACTGCGCGGCATTTTTCAGAGTCTAGAAGCTCGTGAGTTACGCTTGGTTTGTTCTCGTGGCCGTAAGTGTGGCCTTTTTACTGACGGGCGCAATGCGTCGCTACGCTGTCGCCCGTAGCCTGATGGACGTCCCGAACGCACGTAGTTCACACGTACTGCCAACCCCACGCGGCGGCGGCGTGGCTATCGTGTTGACCTTTCTCCTGGCGCTGGGTGCATTGTTGTTTTTCGGGCTGGTTTCTCCAGCTGTTTTTGCCGCGTGTGCCGGGGCGGGGGCGCTTATCGCGATCATTGGGTTCATGGATGATCATGGGCACATAGCCGCGAGATGGCGTTTGCTCGGGCATTTCATTGCCGCTGCCTGGGCCATATTCTGGTTGGGGGGCTTGCCTGCCATTAGCGTGTTGGGAGTTGAGCTTGACCTGGGTTGGGCAGGCTCTGCGCTGGCCGTGATTTACTTGGTCTGGATGCTCAATCTCTACAACTTCATGGATGGAATTGATGGTATCGCTGGCGTAGAAGCCGTTTGTGCCTGCTTTGGAGCCTGCCTTCTATACGGGATGTCAGGGCAAAGCGGCTCGATCTGGGCTCCCTTGTTGCTGGGCGCTTGCGTCGCTGGTTTTCTCTGCTGGAATTTCCCCCCCGCCAAGATATTCATGGGCGATGCCGGTAGTGGTTTTCTTGGCATAATGCTCGGGGTGATGTCCCTTCAGGCTGGCTGGATTTCAGCGCAACTGCTTTGGGGATGGCTCATCCTGATGGGGGTGTTTATCGTTGATGCGACGTTTACCCTGCTACGTCGACTGATACGCGGGGACAGGATTTATGAAGCCCATCGCAGCCACGCCTATCAGTTTGCCTCGCGTCGATTTGGCAAGCACCTTCCAGTGACGCTCGCAGTCGGACTGATCAATCTGTGTTGGCTGCTGCCGATAGCCCTTTGCGTTACTCTTTATAGCCTGGACGGTGCGATTGGCGTGCTGCTGGCCTATAGTCCATTGCTAGTGTTGGCATGGTGGTTTCGCGCAGGCGAACTGGAACGTCCACCTTAAGGACTCATCGATCCTCCTGAGTTTATGTCTAAGGCTTCAGGAATTGGGGCAAAACGAGGGAGATAGTTGCAGTGTTTGAGGGGCTTATGGATAAAGTTAGAACGTTTTTACTTGGACTACCCAGACGTAAAAAAAGACTCATTCAGGTCATTACTGACATGTTGCTGGTCTGGGGGGCGCTATGGATGGCATTTATAGTGCGTCTTGGTATCGATGATGTGCTCAATCCGATCAAGGTCCACTTCTGGCTTTTTGTCTGCGCTCCAATTGTTGCCATTCCGCTCTTCATCCGTTTCGGCATGTACCGCGCGGTCATGCGCTATTTTGGCAATGACGCTCTCATCGCTATCATCAAGGCCGTCAGTCTGTCTTCGTTGATCCTGGCGGTTGTTGTCTATTGGTACAGCAATCATCAGGCTGTGGTGCCGCGTTCCATCATTTTCAACTACTGGTGGTTGAGCCTGGTGATCATTGGCGGTCTTCGCCTCTGCATGCGCCACTACTTCATGGGCGATTGGTTCACGGCGGCTCAACACGTGCCGTTCACCAATCGCGATGATGGTTTGACCAAAGTGGCTATCTATGGCGCGGGTGTCGCGGGGAATCAGCTCGTCGCAGCGCTTCGCATGGGGCGCGTGATGCGTCCGGTGGCCTTCATTGACGACGACCCGAGTATTGCCGACCGGTCTATTTCCGGACTACTGGTCTACAATCCCAAGCGCATTCAGCAAATGATCGACGTAACGGGGGCGCAGGAAATTCTGTTGGCGCTGCCGTCTTCGACCCGTGCGCGGCGTAGGGAAATTCTCAATGTCCTTGAGGGATTTCCATTACATATCCGCAGTGTGCCGAATTTCACTGACCTGGCCAGTGGCCGGGTCAAAGTCGAAGATATTCAGGAAGTAGATATCGCCGACTTGCTTGGCCGGGATTCGGTGCCGGCACAATCCGATTTGCTGGAACGTTGTATCAAGGGCAAGACGGTGATGGTGACCGGTGCAGGAGGTTCCATTGGCGCCGAACTGTGCCGACAGATTTTTTCCCTCGCGCCCACCACGCTGCTGTTGTTCGAACACAGTGAGTTCAATCTCTACAGCATTTTGTCCGAGCTCGAGCAGCGAGCAAGTTGTGAGTCCTTGTCCGTGCGTTTGCTGCCGATTCTGGGATCGATCCGCCATCAGGACAAGTTGTTGGATGTGATGAAGACCTGGCGTGTGGATACCGTTTATCACGCCGCCGCATACAAACACGTGCCGATGGTCGAGCACAATATTGCCGAAGGCGTGCTCAACAATGTGATCGGCACGCTGAATACCGCTCAGGCGGCCTTGCAAGCGGGGGTTGCCAGTTTTGTGCTGATCTCCACTGACAAGGCTGTTCGCCCGACCAATGTGATGGGCAGTACCAAGCGCTTGGCCGAACTGACACTGCAGGCCCTGAGTCGTGAAATCGCTCCGGTGCTGTTTGGCGACAAAGGCAATGTATCGCGGGTCAATAAAACCCGGTTCACGATGGTTCGTTTCGGCAACGTGCTGGGGTCATCCGGTTCTGTGATCCCGCTGTTCCACAGCCAGATCAAGTCGGGTGGTCCGCTGACAGTGACGCACCCCAAGATCACGCGTTACTTCATGACCATTCCCGAGGCGGCGCAACTGGTCATCCAGGCGGGGTCCATGGGGCAAGGCGGGGATGTGTTTGTACTCGATATGGGTGAACCGGTGAAGATCGTCGAACTGGCAGAGAAGATGATCCATCTGTCTGGTTTGAGCATTCGTTCGGAGAGGAACCCGCAGGGTGACATTGCCATTGAGTTCACGGGCCTGCGTCCGGGTGAAAAGCTTTACGAAGAGTTGCTGATAGGTGACAACGTGGCGGCCACTCAGCACCCGATGATCATGAGTGCAAACGAGGATCACCTGCCTTGGGATGATCTGAAGGTGCGCCTGGCTAAACTGTTGCGGGCCGTTGAACAGGATGATTACGCCCGAGTTCGGCAACTGCTGCGCGAAACCGTCAGCGGCTATACCCCGGACGGGGAAATCGTCGATTGGATCTACCAGCAACGCCGCCTTGAGCCCTGATGCTACATACTCTGCAACGCACACATTTTTGACAGAAGCCCACCATGACCTAGGTTTGGGAAGCAGCTTTGGAAAAGCTGCTTCTCTCTCAACGAAGTCATGGAGCGTCACTTATGCGTACAGGCTACTTCCACTCTCTGGTTTTCGCCCTGTTGACCAGTGTCTCAGTTGCAGCAATCGCTGCTCCCTCCACTAAAGCCGAAACGGTTCCAGCGCCTGCAACGATGCCAGTGGCGTCTTCTGAGATGGCGGCCAAGGTCGATCTGAACAAAGCCGATGTGGCTACTTTACAGCGCGACCTCTCCGGAATCGGCGAGGCCAAAGCCAAAGCTATTGTTGCGTACCGTGACAGCAATGGTTCGTTCACCTCGGTGGATGAATTGTTGGAGGTCAAGGGCATCGGCAAGACGCTCCTGGACAAGAACCGCGACCGGCTGGAAGTGAACTGATACCCGAGTGGCCGTGATGAGGCCGGTCATTGACCGGCCTTTTTTGTCTGCGTAATTGAATACTGGCAGGTAAAGGATTGAGTTTACCCTTGGTCGGAAACAAAAAATTACGATGGTAATATTGTGATTGGATTATGACTATAATTGATCTGCCGCCGCTCTCAGTAGTCGTGAGTCTGGCGACCAATTTCCTGCGGGATCTTCCAGGAGTACAGCCATGAGTTCTGTTCAGTCCAAAGGCAAGGCGCTCGTCACGGGGGCGTCTTCCGGTATTGGTGCGATCTATGCCGAGCGTTTGGCGGCGAGGGGGTTCGACTTATTGCTGGTGGCTCGTGATGAAGCACGCTTGCAAAGCGCGGCAACCCGATTACGGGCTGAGCATGGCATTGACGTTGAAGTGCTTAAGGCCGATCTGACATTCAAGGCAGACCTGGTCGCTGTCGAGCAGCGCCTGCGCTCCGATCCCAGCATCAGCCTGCTCCTGAACAACGCCGGGGTGGCGGCGGAGGGACCTTTGGCGGGTGCCGACCTGGATCAACTGGAGCGCATGATTCAACTCAATGTAGTGGCCGTGACGCGTTTAGCCTCGGCGGCCGCCGCGAGCTTCTCGGCGGCGGGTCGCGGGGCGATTATCAACCTGGCATCGGTGGTCGCGCTGATCCCCGAGCGCTTCAACGCTACCTACAGTGCAAGCAAGGCCTACGTGCTGAGCCTGAGCCAATCGCTCAACGCCGAGCTCAGTGGTAGCGGGGTGCAGGTCCAGGCCGTGTTGCCCGGGGTGACGCGTACCGAAATCTGGGAACGCTCCGGAATCGACGGTAGTGCCATTCCGGCAGAGATGGTCATGGAAGCAGGGGAGATGGTTGACGCTGCCTTGTCGGGTTTCGACCAAGGGGAATTGATCTGCATTCCTTCGCTACCTGATGCCGCAGACTGGGATGGGTTTGTTACCGCGCGTCACGCATTGGCGCCGAACCTGTCGAGAAACGTCGCCGCCGCACGTTACAAGTAGGGCAGGTTTACTCCGCCAGCTTGTTCAGATGCTCGCGCGTGACATCGAGAATTCGCTGGGCCAACTCCGGGCTTTCGACGCTGCGCGACAGCAAGAGAGCGCCGACCAGGGTCGACATGATGATCAGGCTCTGGTCGGCCGCATCCTCGCTGCCCAGGGCGTGCTCAACCTGCTGCAGGCGTGCATTGAGCACGATATCGCTGGTGGGGCTGGCTTGACCGCGCAATCCCAGTTCAGACGACATGGTGGGCAGTGGGCAGCCCTCATGGGGAGAGGTCTTGTGCCATTCGGACAAGTAGGTGTCGATAAAGGCCTGGAGGGGGCGCTCTTGCGCAAACAGCGCTGCACAACGCTCACTGACTTCTTCCCCCGCGGCTTGCAGGGCCTTTTCAACCAGTTCGTCCTTGGATTTGAAGTGTGAGTAGAAACCGCCATGGGTTAGCCCCAGGGCCTTCATCAGGGGTTGCAGGCCAGTGGCAGCGATTCCGTCGCGGCGAAAGCGTGCGGCTGCTTCCTTGATGATGCGCTGATGAGTCTGGGCTTTATGGTCCTGCGAGTAGCGCATCGTTAATCTCCACGGCAATGCGCCATATTAACCAAGCTAAATGGAATGGTGACTGTACTTCTATTTCGAAAAAGCATGCAGATGCGTCCACATTCAGTTCATAGCTGGCACGAATAGTGATTACTCATTCCCAGAAGATTGTTCAACAATCCGCAGGTGATGAGTATGAGTGATGGACTGTCCCTGGCTGACCACATCACATTGGAGCTGCGCGCCGATATCATTGGCGGGCGCTTGCTGCCGGGCAAGGCGTTGATCGAGGCGGACCTGGTGCTGGCTTACAACGCCTCGCGCAACACTATTCGCGAAGCCCTGCACCGCCTGGGGCAGGAAGGCCTGACGCGCTACGTACGGCACAAAGGGGTGATGGTCCGCCAGCCCGGCGCCGATCAGGTGCGCGACCTGTTCCAGGTGCGACGTACCCTTGAGTTGCAGGGGATCGCCGCCAGCCGTCCGCTGCGCGAGCAGCAATCGAACTCCATGCACGAGGCCATCGAGGCCGCGCAGTTGGCCCGTGATCGGGAGGACTGGCGAGCCGTCGGTACCCACAGCTTGCATTTTCACCAACTGATTGTCGGGTTGCTGGGCAGCCCGTTGCTCGACGAGTTCTTCACCAACGTCGTCGCGCAATTGCGCCTGGTGTTCAGCGCGGCGCCTGATGAATCCAGGTTCCAGGCACCGTGGCTGACGCGTGATCGACTGATTTACCAGCACCTGATCGAGAACGACCGTCCGGCCGCCATCGAAGCCCTGAACTCTTACCTGGACGACTCCGAGCAGCAACTGCTCGAGGTATTCAACCCTGGCTCGCGCCACTGATCGAGGAATCACGCCATGTACAAAGACTATCCCGCGGCCTACCAGGTCAGTAAGGGTTCGGCATTGCAGGTCGATACCGCGTTTTATCAGCGAATTCGCGACACCCCGGATGGCCGCACGCTAATCGAGCAGTTCGAGGTGCCCATTCGTACCGGTCGCGCCTGGCATGTGCCCGCTGGTCATGTGTTTCGGGTGACCACGCCGGTGGGGCCACAAGTGGGGGATTTTAACGTGTGGAATGCCAACGATCCGCGCGAGCGCTTATGGGCGGCCCGTACCCGGCAGTTGCAGGGGGCCCATGTCAGCACCCACGACCGGCTCTGGTCAAACCTGCCGTTTCTCAGGCCTCTGGTGACCATCACCGACGATAGCCTGGCCGACTATGGGATCGACGAACACGGCGGCCGCCTGCATGACTTGCTGGGCACGCGCTGCGATCCCTACGTGAACAAAATGCTCACCGGCGAAGACTTTCACCATCACTGTCATTCCAACCTGACCCGTGCGGTGTTGCCCCATGGCTTGACCGAGTTCGACGTGCATGACGTGCTGAACATCTTCCAGTGCACAGGACTGAACCACGACGACCTGTATTTCATGAAGGCCTGTCCCGCGCGCAAAGGCGACTACCTGGAGTTTTTTGCCGAGATCGATCTGTTGTGCGCGCTGTCAACGTGCCCGGGCGGGGATTTGTCGCTGGCGATGTGGGGGCCGGACGCCCAGGACCCGTTGAGTGTATGTCGGCCACTGGGGGTGGAAATCTATAGGCTGGACGATGATTTGCTGCAAGGCTGGAGTCAGCCTGAACGGGCTGCGTACAAAGGCTTGCACGGGCTGCAGATTGCCAAGGCGGATTGGCAGGAGTAGGGCGGGTGCCGGCCGGGACGCATAATTACAAAATCCCGGCCGGCGCCAGGGTCAACGATCCTGAGCGTCCTTGGCGTCCATTTCCGCGTTACGTTCAGCCACGCGTTTACGTTGCTCATCGGTCAACTCGACCTTGTTCGCGGTGTCGCGCAACATCATCAGACCACCGACGATCGATCCGATCGCAACCACCAGAATCAACCAGGCATACCAGGGCATAGGGCTCTCCTTAAGGGCAGGCATCGAGGCGAACGGTTTCGCGACAATGTCGTGCATATCCACTTTGAGTCACAACGATTCTCCGTGGTTCCATTCTAGGCCTGTTGCGCCAGGATCACCTGACCAACATCGGTTCAGCGCAGCGAGCGGGTTTCAATCGAATACCTGGGCGTCCTTGAACCAAGCACCTGCCTGATCCTTGGCGGAGAGTTGCGGCGCTTCATGCAGTTGCCAGTCGATCGCCAGGTCCGGGTCGTCCCAACGAATACTGCGCTCGGCCGCAGGGGTGTAGTAGTCGGTGGTCTTGTAGAGAAACTCGGCGAACTCACTCAGCACCACAAAACCGTGGGCGAAACCTTCCGGCACCCACAGTTGGCGATGGTTCTCGGCGGACAAGCGTACCGCGACCCATTTGCCGAAGTGTGGCGAGCTGCGGCGAATATCCACGGCAACGTCCAGTACCTCACCCGCCGTTACACGCACCAGCTTGCCCTGGGTGTTTTCCAGTTGGTAATGCAGGCCGCGCAACACGCCTTTTTGCGAGCGTGAGTGGTTGTCTTGAACGAACTGGGTGTCCAGGCCTGTCGCCTGGGCAAAAGCCTTCGCGTTGAAACTCTCGTAAAAGAACCCACGTTCGTCACCGAAGACCTTCGGTTCGATAATCAGAACACCCGGCAGATCGGTGTTGAGTACATTCATCATGTTCTCCAGCAATAAACGGCGATGGTCGACATTCTTGCCCGAAGTCGCGGTCATGTGCGAGGGCAAATGCGCAAGGTCCCTCGCTTGACTTGCGATAAAGCCGGCAGCCCTCCCGCCAATCGAGGCCAGACCCCGGCTCAAGCGCACTCTTTACGGTTTTTTTACGCCACGCCAACCCCCCTGATCTCGTTCCTTTACGCCCTCCTTGCCGACAATCACTGCACACGCGGCAACACGCCGTAACTCGGAGAAATTCAATGAACATTCTGGACGGGGTGTCCCTGCTACTGGCGGTGGGACTGTTCATTTATCTATTGGTCGCGTTGTTGCGCGCGGACCGGAGCTAGGAGCGGCTATGCACAGTTATGACTATTGGCTGATCCTGGCCTTTTTCGCCCTGGTGCTGATTCCCGCACCGTTCCTGGGACGCTTCTACTACAAGGTCATGGAAGGTCAGCGTACCTGGTTGTCGCCGATCCTCGGGCCAGTGGAGCGGGGCTGTTATCGCGTAGCCGGGGTTGATCCGCACAGCGAGCAGAGCTGGCAGAAGTACACCCTGGCCTTGCTGGCGTTCAACCTCGCGGGCTTTTTGCTGTTGTTCGCGATCCTGCTGTTGCAGAACTACCTGCCGCTCAATCCGCAGAATCTGCCGGGGCAGGAATGGACCCAGGCATTCAATACCGCCGTCAGCTTCATGACCAACACCAACTGGCAGTCCTACAGCGGTGAAGCGACCCTCAGTTACCTGAGCCAGATGGTCGGCCTGACCGTGCAGAACTTTGTCAGCGCCGCCACCGGCCTGGCTGTGCTGGTTGCGCTGTGCCGTGGTATCAGCCGCAAATCGGCGCAAACCCTGGGCAACTTCTGGGTCGACATGACCCGCGCCACGCTCTACGGCTTGCTGCCGCTGTGTTTGCTGCTGGCGCTGTTTCTGGTCTGGCAGGGCGTGCCGCAAAGCTTCGCGCAGTATGTGAATGCGCTGACGATGCAAGGTGTCGATCAGGTGATTCCACTGGGCCCGGCCGCCAGCCAGATTGCGATCAAGCAATTGGGCACCAACGGCGGTGGCTTCTTCGGCGTCAACTCGGCGCATCCGTTCGAGAACCCGACGGCCTGGAGCAACCTGTTTGAAGTCAGCTCCATCATTCTGATCCCGGTGGCCCTGGTGTTCACCTTCGGCCATTACGTCAAGGACCTGCGTCAGAGCCGGGCGATCATCGCCTGCATGCTCGCGCTGTTCCTGATCGGTGGTGCGGTGTCGCTGTGGGCTGAGAACCAGCCGAACCCAACCCTGAACAACGCCGCCGTAGAACAAACCGCGCCGCTGGAAGGTAAAGAAGCACGCTTTGGCACCACCGCGACCGTACTTTGGTCTGTGACCACCACCGCAGCCTCCAACGGGTCGGTCAACGGTATGCACGACAGCCTCAACCCGTTGAGCGGCATGATTGCAATGATCAACATGATGGTCGGCGAGGTGATCTTCGGCGGCGTCGGTGCCGGCCTCTACGGCATGTTGCTCAACGTGCTGATCGCGGTGTTCCTCGCCGGGCTGATGATCGGGCGCACCCCGGAGTACCTGGGCAAAAAGCTGCAAGCCAAGGAAGTTCAGTTGCTGGTGGTGACCTTGCTGGTAATGCCGGTTGGCGTACTGGTGCTCGGTGCTCTTGCGACGAGTCTGTCAGGCCCTGCGGCCACCATCAGTAATCCTGGCCCCCACGGTTTCAGCCAATTGCTGTACGCCTACACCTCGGCCAGCGCCAACAACGGTTCGGCCTTTGCGGGTCTGGGCGCCAACACGCCATTCCATAACCTGATGCTGGGCCTGGGCATGTTGATCGGTCGCTTCGGTTACATCCTTCCGGTACTGGCTCTGGCTGGCAGCCTGGCGATGAAGAAAAGCGCGCCTGTCGGCCAGAACAGCTTCCCGACCCATGGTCCGCTGTTCGTCACCCTGTTGACCGTAACCATATTGCTGGTGGGTGGCCTGACGTTCCTGCCGAGCCTGGCGCTGGGCCCTATTGCTGAACACTTGAGCCTGGGCTTCTGAGCCACTTTATAGGAGCTGGATGATGAATATGCCCGCAACCAAACCCGTGGCCGCCAAGGCCCCGGAGCAACCGAAAACCGCGATCTCGGCCCTGTGGCGGCCGGCGCTGGTGCAAGCCTTCGTCAAGCTCGACCCGCGCCAGCTCAAGCGCTCGCCGGTGATGCTGGTGGTCGAACTCACGGCGATCCTCACCACCGTCTTGTGCTTCATCCCGGACACCGCGGTGCCGACCTTTGTCGCCGCGCAAATTGCCCTGTGGCTGTGGTTCACCGTGCTGTTCGCCAACTTTGCCGAAGCCCTGGCCGAAGGTCGGGGCAAGGCCCGCGCCGACAGCCTCAAGGCGGGCAGTGAAGGCCTGAGCGCGCGTCGCAAGAAGGCCGATGGCAGCTTTCAGGTAGTGCCCGCCGCCAGCCTGCGCAAAGGCGATGTGGTGCGCGTCGAAGCCGGGGAAATGATCCCGGGGGACGGTGAGGTGATCGAAGGCATCGCCGCGGTCAACGAGGCGGCGATTACCGGCGAGTCCGCCCCGGTGATCCGTGAATCCGGGGGGGATCGCTCGGCGGTCACCGGCAACACCCGGCTGGTGTCAGACTGGCTGCTGGTGCGCATCACCGCCAACCCGGGTGAGTCGACCCTGGACCGGATGATCGCCCTGGTCGAAGGTGCCAAGCGCCAGAAAACCCCGAACGAAGTGGCGCTGGATATCCTGCTGATCGGCCTGACCATGATTTTCCTGGTAGTGGTCGTGACCTTGCAGCCCTTCGCTCACTTCGCCAATGACAACCTGCCGCTGGTGTTCCTGGTGGCGCTGCTGGTGACGCTGATTCCCACCACCATCGGTGGCTTGCTGTCGGCCATCGGGATTGCCGGCATGGACCGCCTGGTGCGGCTCAACGTGATCGCCAAGTCCGGCCGTGCCGTGGAAGCGGCGGGCGACGTGCACGTGCTGTTGCTGGACAAGACCGGCACCATCACCTTCGGCAATCGGCGTTGCGCAGCCATCTATGCGGCACCCGGGATCAGCGCCAAGGAACTGGCCGAAGGGGCGTTGTTCGCCTCGCTGGCGGACGACACGGCCGAAGGCAAATCGATCGTCGAGTACCTGCGCGGACTTTATCCACAGCCTGAACCCGCTGCCGAAGCAGTGACCGGCGTGCCATTCAGCGCCGAAACCCGATTGTCCGGGGTCGACTATCAAGGGCGCGTCTACCGCAAGGGCGCAGTGGATTCACTGCTGGCCTTTGTCGGTCAGAGTCGTGCCGACCTGCTGCCGCCGATGGCGCGGGAAATCGACAAGATCGCCCAGAGCGGCGGCACGCCGTTGCTGGTGTGCGCCGAGGGTCGGTTGCTGGGCGCGATCCACCTCAAGGACGTGGTCAAGCCGGGGATCCGCGAGCGTTTTGCCGAGCTGCGCAAGCTGGGGATCCGCACTGTCATGGTGACCGGCGATAACCCGCTGACCGCGGCGGCGATTGCTGCGGAGGCAGGCGTCGATGATGTGCTGGCCGAAGCTACGCCCGAGAGAAAGCTGGCGCGCATCCGTCAGGAACAGAACGACGGCCGCCTGGTGGCCATGTGTGGTGACGGCGCCAACGACGCCCCGGCGCTGGCCCAGGCGGACGTCGGCATGGCCATGAACGACGGCACCCAGGCCGCACGTGAAGCGGCGAACATGGTCGACCTCGACAGCGACCCGACCAAGCTGCTGGATGTGGTGCAGATCGGCAAGGAGTTGCTGGTGACACGTGGGGCGCTGACCACTTTTTCCATCGCCAACGACGTGGCCAAGTATTTCGCCATCCTGCCGGCACTGTTCGCGGCGATTTATCCACAGCTTGGGGTGCTCAACATCATGCACCTGAGCAGCCCGCAGAGCGCGATCCTCTCGGCCATTGTGTTCAACGCCCTGATCATCGTCGCGCTGATTCCGTTAGCGTTGCGTGGCGTGCGAGTACAGGCCGCCAGCGCCGCTCACCTGCTGCGCCGCAACCTGCTGATCTACGGCGTGGGCGGGCTGGTGGTGCCGTTTGCGGGCATCAAGTTGATCGACCTGCTGCTGACTGCCTTGCATCTGGTGTAACGGAGCTGCGCCACGCCTGGGGCGTGGCGTTTTAACTGAATTGAGGGGTGTGACATGTCCACAATGATTCGTCCGGCCTTGAGCCTGCTAGTTCTGATGACCCTGATTACCGGCGTCGCTTATCCACTGCTCGTGACCGGCGTGGCCCAGGTCGCCTTCCCGGCCCAGGCCAATGGCAGCCTGGTGCGTGATGCCGATGGCAAGGTGCGCGGCTCGTCGTTGATTGCCCAGGATTTCGTCGGTGATGCCTGGTTCCATCCACGGCCTTCGGCGGGGGCCTTTGCCACCGTTTCCAGCAGCGCCAGCAACCTGGCCCCGAGCAATCCGGCGCTTGCCACGCGGGTCATCGATGAGGCCAACAAACTGTTGGTCCCAGGCCAAGGCCCGGTGCCATTGGCGCTGTTGACCACTTCCGGCAGCGGCCTCGATCCGCACTTGCCTCCGGCCGCGATTGCCTATCAACTGGCGCGGGTTGCTGCGGCGCGAAATGTGCCGGTGGCGACGTTGCGCCAATTGCTCAACGCGCATATCGAACAGCCGCTGGTAGGTCCGCCGGTGGTCAATGTGCTGCAATTGAACCGGGCGCTGGAACAGTTGCCGTTGTAGGCGCTGGCGGACCCGAGCGACACCACCCAACCACCTGAATGAAGAGCCTCCCATGAGCGACTCCGGCCGCGCCGATGCACTGCTAGCCGATCTGCCCCACGATGGCCGTGGCCGGCTCAAGGTCTTTCTCGGCGCGGCGCCCGGCGTCGGCAAGACCTACGCCATGCTGCAGGCCGCTCACAGCCAGTTGCGCCAGGGCGTGAAGGTCATGGCCGGGGTGGTGGAAACCCACGGCCGCGCGGAGACCGAGGCCTTGCTCGGTGGGTTGGTGCAACAGCCGTTGCTGCGCTCGGAATACCGTGGGGTGATGCTCGAGGAAATGGACCTCGACGGCCTGCTCAAGGCCCGGCCAAAACTGGTGCTGGTGGACGAACTGGCCCACAGCAATGCCCCCGGCAGTCGCCACGCCAAACGCTGGCAGGACATCCAGGAGCTGCTGGCGGCCGGTATCGATGTCTACACCACGGTCAACGTCCAGCACCTGGAAAGCCTCAATGACCAGGTGCGCGGCATCACCGGCGTACAGGTGCGCGAGACCCTGCCCGACTGGGTGCTGCAGGAAGCCTACGAGCTGTTGCTGATCGACTTGCCGCCCCGTGAGCTGCTTGAGCGCCTGCGTGACGGCAAGGTCTATGTGCCCGAGCAGGCGCGGGCGGCGATCGATGCGTTCTTCACCCAGACCAACCTCACCGCGTTGCGCGAGCTGGCGATGCAAACCGCAGCGGCCCAGGTCGACGACGACCTCAGCCGTGGCTACCGGCAGTTGGGCCAGGCCGCACCGGCCGTGCGGGGACGCTTGTTGGTGGGGGTCGACGGCGATGCCCAGGCCGAACGCCTGGTGCGCCACGCCAGTCGAGTTGCCCAGCGCCGGCATCTGCCCTGGAGCCTGGTGCATGTGGACAACGGCAGCGTCGGCGATGAGCAGTCGCGCTTGCGCCTGCAAAGCGCCCAGCAACTGGCCGAGCGCTTGGGCGGCGAAGTGGTGTTGCTGCGTGCCGGCGAGGTGGCCAAGACCTTGATCCAGCACGCAGCCGAGCGGCGCGCCAGCCTGGTGCTGGTCGGCCAGTCCCGTGCGCGTTGGCGCCGGCGGCTGTTCGGCGGTGGCCTGGCTTCGCGCCTGTTGCGTAATGCCCGAGGCCTGGAAATCAACGTGCTGGACAGCGATGAGCAACAGCACCTGCCGCGCCAGCGTTCGCCCCAGGCTCTGGTCTGGTTCGACTACGCCCTGGCACCGCTGGCCACGCTGTTGGCCAGCGGCCTGGCGTGGGCAGTATCGAGCCTGCTGCCACTGCCGAACATCTCCTTGGTATTTCTCGCCGCGGTGCTGCTGGTGGCAGTGCGCAGTAGCCTGGGGCCGGCGCTGGTGTGCGCCGCGCTGTCGTTCCTGACCTACGATTTCCTGTTTATCCCGCCCAACTTCTCGTTTGCCATTCAGCGCGAAGAGGACGTGCTGACCTTGCTGTTTTTCCTGCTCATGGCGGCGCTCACCGGCAACCTCGCCGCGCGTCAGCGTCGGCAATTGCAGGCCCTGCGTGATACCCAGGAAGAGACGAGCGAGCTCCTCGACCTGTCGCGCAAGCTTACGGCCGCCACCGACCGTCAGGCCGTGGTCAGTGCGGCGGCGCAACACCTGGTGGGTTGGAATGATCTGCAGTTGTGCCTGCTCAATCGTGACGGCCAGGGTGGCTGGAAGGTGGAAACCGGCGGGCCGTTGCAGTTTTCTGAAGCCGAGCGTGCGGCTGCCGAGTGGGCCTGGCAGCATGACCAGCCGGCGGGGAAGGGCACCGGAACCCTGCCGTTCGGTCGTTGGTGGTGGTGGCCGTTGTCGGTCGACGACGGTCCGCTGGGCCTGCTCGGCGTGTGCCCGCGCGAAGGCGAGCCACTCAGTGGGCAACGGCGGCGCTTGCTGACGGCGCTGAGCCAGCCCCTGGCCCAAGCCCTGGCCCGCGCCCAATTGGCCGAAGACCTGGAGGCGGCGCGCCTGCACGGTGAAACCGAACAACTGCGCAGCGCCTTGCTGGCGTCGGTGTCCCACGACCTGCGCACGCCACTGACGTCCATGCGCGGCAGCATCGACAGCTTGCTGGCGCTGGGCGAGGCGATCCCGTTGGAGGATCGTCGCGAACTGCTGGAAGGCACGCGTGATGAAGCCGAGCGGTTGGACCGCTACATCCAGAATCTGCTGGACATGACCCGGCTTGGCCATGGCGCGCTGAAGCTCGCGCGCGACTGGGTGTCGCCCGCCGATATCGTTGGCAGCGCGCTCAATCGCTTGCGCGCGGTGCTGGCGCCGTTGCAGGTCAGCGTCGAGGTGCCGGCCGAGCTGCCACTGCTGTTCGTGCACGCGGCGCTGATCGAGCAGGCGCTGGTCAATGTGCTGGAAAACGCCGCACGATTTTCCCCGGCCCAAGGCCACCTGCAACTGAGTGCGGGGGCGACGGACAGCGAGCTGTATTTCTCGGTGAGTGACGAGGGCCCGGGTATCCCCGAAGAGGAGCGGGCGAAGATCTTCGACATGTTCTATACCGCTGCCCGTGGGGATCGGGGCGGGCAGGGCACGGGACTGGGCCTGGCGATCTGTCAGGGCATGGTTGGTGCCCACGGCGGGCGCATCAGCGTCGCTGATGGTCTCGACGGCCGTGGCACCTGCATCACCCTGCACCTGCCGTTGCAGGCACAACCGGGGTTGGAAAGTGAAGCCTGAGGCGGGCTGCGCTACTCTGTCGCCAGTTCTTTATGTTGAATGGAAACCATGAGCCAGACCACGACCATCCTGGTCATCGACGATGAGCCGCAGATCCGCAAGTTCCTGCGCATCAGCCTGGTCTCCCAGGGCTACAAAGTGCTCGAAGCCGGCACGGGCACCGAAGGCCTGGCCCAGGCTGCGCTGAACAAACCGGACTTGCTGGTGCTCGACCTCGGTCTGCCGGACATGGATGGCCAGCAGGTCCTGCGCGAATTTCGCGAGTGGTCGAAGGTGCCGGTGCTGGTGTTGTCGGTGCGCGCCAGCGAGGGGCAGAAAGTCGAGGCCCTGGACGGTGGCGCCAATGATTACGTGACCAAGCCGTTCGGTATCCAGGAATTCCTCGCCCGAATCCGAGCCCTCTTGCGCCAGGCGCCCGCCGGCCAGGCGCCGGAAGCAGCGCTGAGCATTGGCCCGCTGACGGTGGACCTGGCGTACCGCCGGGTCCTGCTCGACGGTGCCGAAGTGGCGCTGACCCGCAAGGAGTACGCGGTGCTGGCGCAACTGGCACGCCACGCCGGGCGGGTCATCACCCAGCAGCAACTGCTCAAGGACATCTGGGGCCCGACCCATGTCGAGGACAGTCACTACCTGCGGATCGTGGTGGGGCACTTGCGCCAGAAACTGGCGGACGACCCGACCCGACCACGGTTCATCCTGACCGAGGCGGGTGTGGGGTATCGGTTGTTGAGCGACGCTTGAACCGTGTCCGGTCAGCGGATACTCAATCGCGCTCACTCTCGTAGCGGTCCAGGGTGTCGCGGGCAATCTCGCGGCCCAGGGCGATCAGTTCCGGGGCCTTGTAGAACTCGAAGAAACGGCAGACGCGCTTTGGCACGTTGATCAGGATGTCCGGTGGATAACCGGCAATCTTGTACTGCGCCAGGGAGGTTTGCATGACCTCGAAACTCTGGTTGATCAGGTCGAGCAGGGAGGCAGGGCCGACGTTGTCGATGATGAACGAACCGGTTGCCGACTTGGGTGCCCCTTCGGTTTCGGGGGCGGCGGCGGGCTGCTGCGCTTCGGGTTCGGCACCTTCGAGCCAGGGGTTGATCTCGGCGGCTTCGCTGCGCAACGCTTCCTGCTCCAGCAGGAGCAATTGTTCGGCCTGCTTGCGGCGGAACGGCAGGTGCGAGCCGAGGGAGTTGATCAGGCTGTCGAAGCGGCTTTTGAACGCGGCGGGGCGTTGGATCACCGGCAACTGATAGTGCTTCTGGTTGGTGGAGTTGAGGTTGACCGCGATGATCAGGTCACAGTGGCTGGAGACCACGGGGACGATCGGCAGCGGGTTGAGCAAGCCACCGTCCACCAGCATGCGATTGCCCTGCATCACCGGGGTGAACAGGCTCGGAATGGCCGCCGAGGCACGCATGGCCTGGTGCAGACAACCTTCCTGAAACCAGATTTCCTGCTGGTTGGTCAGGTCGGTAGCCACGGCCGTGTAGGGAATGCGCAGCTCTTCGATATTGATCTCACCGACGATCTTGCGGATCTGCCCGAAGACTTTTTCGCCGCGTATGGCCCCCAGGCGAAAACTCACGTCTACCAGGCGCAACACATCGAGGTAATCCAGGCTTTCGATCCAGTCACGGTATTCGTTGAGTTTGCCCGCGGCGTAGATACCACCCACCACTGCTCCCATGGAGCAACCGGCGATGCAGGAGATGTCGTAGCCTCGTCGTTCAATTTCCTCGATGACCCCGATATGGGCATAGCCCCGGGCGCCACCGGAGCCGAGCACCAGCGCGACACGCTTCTTCATGTACTTGATCCTTCGCCAAACAGGTTTTAACAATGCACCCTTTCAGGGGCGTGCTTCAATCACACAGACACAAGCAGTCGTTTTTTCGACACTGGATGACGGCGCATGGGTATTCTCGCCGACGCTATAGTTTCCAGCGATGGGCCAAGGCACTTTTACCCGCGTTGACCGTCTTACCCTGCACGATTGTATTTCTACCTTGAGGTGTCATTGATGAAAGCATGGATCTGTCTGCCATTGATTGCGTTGGTCCTGGCCGGTTGCGCGGGCAAGACGGCGTACCGCGATAGTTGCGCTAGCCAACTGGATTCCGCATGGAAAGAACTGGACCTGGCCAAGGCCGAAGGATTTGCCGGCACCGTGAGTTACTCCAAGGCCCTGTCGCTGTTGACTGGGGCCAAGACCCAGCAACAGTTCGAAGCCTTCGAAGGCTGCGCCAACAAGGCCGAGAAGGCGCGCTTCTATATCCGTGAATCCCGCGCCGGTCGATAAGCCATCCATGACCTGGCGCAATACCGGCAGCCGCTATTGCGCCTAGCGTAGACTGGTGAGGATGACTGGGTTGACTGGGGAGAACGGGATGTCTGCGTTGGTGGATCGATTGGTGGCTCAAGTGTTGGGCCTGCATGTGCGTTTGTTGGCTTGCCAGGCACGCTTGAGTGCCAACACCGACCCGGAGGCATTGCATGACTTGCGCACCACCGTGCGCCGGTTACGCAGCCTGTTGCGGCCCTTGCGTGGCTTACCCGGCGTCGAGCAACTGGAAGCGTCTGCGGCGGGCGTAGGCACCTTGACCACCCCGTTGCGTGACCGCGAAGTGTTGGCGGCCTATCTACTCGACCACGGGCAAACCGCTGCGGCCGAGCGACGCATGCGGCAGATGGCCCAAGCCTACCCGGCGGTGGCCGACAGTCCCCAGTTGGCGCAGTTATTGATGGTCCTCGATGCCTTTCCACGGTTCTTGCGCGCCTCCCAGCGCCAAGGGCTGCTCAAGCGCCTGCGTGCACGCATCGAGAAGCGCCTGGCCAAGCAGTGGCATAGCCTGGACACGACCCTGCACGATCCGGCCCATGACCGTCACCGCCTGCGCTTGTTGATCAAGCGCGTGCGCTACGCCATCGAAGCCTACCCGGAGCTGGATCGTTTACCCAAGGCCGCCATGCCACGGCTCAAGGCAGCGCAGGCTGCGCTGGGCGACTGGCACGATTGCTGGCAATGGCTGGCCAGGGCCGAGCACGAATCCGATCTGTTGCCCTGCGTAGCGGTCTGGCAACAGACCATGAGCAAGGCTGAGGCGCGTGCCGATCAAGTGCTCGACAAACTCAGCGCCACCTGCTTCAAGTCCTGAATCCAGCGCCGGTGTTTTTGTAGCCGCTGCCGAAGGCTGCGTTGGGTTGCGCAGCGCCCCCCCTGCGGTATTGCCAACTCGAATGAACGTCCTGCGGCCGTTGATGGGCGGCCTATCTGTCCGGCACTTTGGCCGGAATAGGTGCTGTATAGAGCGCTTGGGCTGGTTAAGATCCTGCTGTCCTTTTCCCTGTCTTGAGGTTGCCATGCGCTTTAGCGAATTACTCGACGCCGTGCGCCGTTCCCCTGATGAACTGGTCATTCCGGCGCAATGGGCGCAGGGTCGCGCCAGTTTTGGTGGGCTGGTCGCCGCCTTGCAGTACGAAGCCATGCGCGCCAGGGTTCCGGCAGAGCGCCCGGTGCGCTCGCTGGCGATCACCTTTGTCGGCCCGGCGGAGCCCGGTGTGCCGATCCGTTTCGAAGTCGAGGTGCTGCGCGAAGGCAAGGCGGTCAGCCAGGTGCTCGGTCGAGCGGTGCAGAACGGTCAGGTGGTGACACTGGTCCAGGGCAGCTTCGGCGCCTCGCGGGCTTCCGAGGTCGAGGTGCTGGCCGCGCCAGCGCCAACGATGAAACATTGGGACGAGTGCCAGGAGCTGCCTTATATCAAGGGCGTGACGCCAGAGTTCATGCGTCACCTGGCGATGCGCTGGAGCATCGGCGGCTTGCCCTTCACCGGTAACAAGTCGCGCGACATGGGCGGCTGGGTGCGTTTGCGCGACGAAGCCAATGCCGAGACGGTGAGCGAAGCGCACATCCTGGCGCTGGTGGATGCCTGGCCCCCGGCCTTGCTGCCGCACCTGAACAAGCCAGCGGCCGGCAGTACCCTGACCTGGACCATCGAGTTCGTGCAACCATTGCTGGCCCTGAGCACCCTGGACTGGTGCAAGTACCATGTGCAGATCGAACACGCCCGTGACGGCTACGGCCATGCCGCTGCCGCCTTGTGGAGCCCCGAGGGCCAATTGATTGCCCTGAGCCGCCAGACGGTGACGATCTTCGCCTGACTTCAGCGGCGGTGACGTTCGCGCCAGGCGCGCCACCAGCCGCCGCTCAAGACATAACGCGGGAAGGTCAGGAACTGCTCGACCAGCAGCCGCGAGACGGCATCCTTGCGATCAGTAAAGGGTTCGGCCGCTTGGGCTTCCAGGCTGTGACCGTGGCGCTGCAAGCCCAACGCGGCCAGCAAGCCGATGATGCCAATGGCGATATTGGCCAGGCTCAGGCTGAACACTCCGGAGACAATCAGCAAAAAGCCCAGGATGAACAGCGGCACGGCAATCAGGTGCAGCACCAGGTTGGTCGGGTGCTGGTGATTATTCGGGTACGCCCGCCATTGCCAGGCGGGAAGGTTGGGGTGACGTTTGCCCATGAAGGTACTCCTCGATCCGTGTACAACACATGATTGAAGAATAGGTCGGGTCCTGGCACGCGGCGAATCAAGGTTGGCTATCGAGGTGATAGCAGCTGCGTGATAGTGCCTAAAGCTTGAGTTGGCCGATGGCCTGGTTCAGTTCGCCGGCCAGTTTCGCTAGCTCATCGCTGGTGGTGGCCGAGTCCAGGGTCTGTGCCACAGTGTTCTCGGTGACGTCGCGGATGCTCACCACCGCTCGATTCATCTCTTCTGCCACCTGGCTTTGCTGCTGGGCGGCGACGGCTATCTGCGTGTTGCTTTCACGCATCTGCGCCACGGCGCTGGTGATTTTGGCCAGGGCACTGCCCGCCTCCTGCGCCTGCTGCACACAGTCGTCGGCCTTGAAGGAACTCTCCTGCATGAAGTCCACGGCATCGCGAGTGCCCGCTTGCAGGGCCGAGACCATGCGCGTGATTTCATCGGTCGAGGCCTGGACCCGCTTGGCCAGGTTGCGCACTTCGTCGGCGACCACGGCAAACCCTCGGCCCATCTCACCGGCGCGGGCCGCTTCGATGGCGGCATTGAGGGCCAGCAGGTTGGTTTGCTCGGCGATGCTGTGGATCACCCCGACCACGCCGTTGATCTTCTGGCTGTCTTCGGCCAGGCGTTGGATCATCCCGGCGGTCTGCTGCACACCGGTGGACAGCCCGGCGATGGAGTGTTGCACGCGACTGACCACCTCCTGGCCGCTGCCTGCCAGGTCGTCGGCGGTTTGCGACAGGTCCCGCGTTGCGCCGGCGTGCTGGGCGATGTGGTAGACCGTGGCGGACATCTGATTGATCGCGGTGGCCGCCTGATCGGTTTCACTTTGCTGGCCGAGCATGCCCTGGCGCACGTCGCTCATGCTGTTGGCCAGGCGCGCCGCACCGACATCCAGTTGCTGCGCGGTATGGGCCACGGTATTGACCACGCGTTGGTAGCCGGCCTGCATGGCATTGAACGCACTGGCCATCTGGCCCACTTCATCGGCGCAGGACAGCGGCACACGGGCCGATAGGTCACCGGTTTTCTCGACATGCAGCATCACATCCTTGAGGGTGTTGAGCTGGCTGAGCAGAAAGCGGATCAACAATTGCGAGGCGCCGAGCATCGCCAGCATCAGGATCAACACCGCCGCTGCGTAGTTGACGAAGCGCTCGGCAAATACCTGGGTCAGGCTCGGGCCATAGGCCAGGACGGCAGTGCGTTCGCCATCGGCCCGGGACAGGACCTCGGCACCGATCAGCAGGTGGTTGCCGAACAACGGCATGGCATTGATCGAGACCCAGCCGTTGGCGTTGTTCAATTGCGGTAACGGCCGCTCGTCGAGCGTGGGAGTTTGCCCTGGCCTGAAGCTCAGCAGCGTGTCGTTAGCGGGTAGCGGTTGGGTAGCGGGCCAGGCTCGGAGCAATTGCGCTTGAGCGCCAGCCGCCTGCCGGGCAGCCTCGCTGCGCGCCTGTTGTTCCAGTTGCACGGCATACAGCACCAGCAGCAGGGTGGTCACGAAGGCGACGGCATTGACCGCCCAGAACTTGTATTTCAGCGAGATATTGCTAAGCCAGGCACCCATGGAGGTCTTCTCTGATAGCGGAAACAGCATTGGCAAGGTGCCATCATTGTGCCGCTATCGAGGAGGTCCGGTGTTGATGTGGGTCAAGTCGTAGTGGGGCAGGGCTCAGATGCTATCGCTGGCCGCCTTGCTCCTACGGATTGGCGCAAAACGCGACGCTCGGCAAGGCGAAAAACGCCCGGGCACAGGCAGTGCTGTGGGCCGCCAGGTCTTCCAGGCTCTCGCCCCGATGCAGGGCCACTTCGCGTAGTACCTCGGGCAAGTAGGCCGGTTCGTTGCGCCCGTTTTTCGGTTTTGGCCGCAGGCTGCGAGGCAGCAGATAGGGCGCATCGCTCTCGAGCATCAGGCGGCCGCGGGCAATCTCGCGCACCAGCGGGTGCAGATGGGTACCGCGGCGCTCGTCACAGATCCAGCCGGTAATGCCAATGTGCAAGTCCAGGTCGAGGTAACTGAACAGCGCCTTTTTTTCCCCGGTGAAGCAGTGCACCACGGCGGCCGGCAACTGGTCGCGGAAGTCGCGCAGGATCTCCAGCAGGCGCTGGCTGGCGTCTCGCTCATGGAGGAACACTGGCAACTGCAACTCGACCGCCAGGGCCAGGTGTTCTTCCAGGACCTTTTCCTGCTGTGGGCGCGGTGAGAAGTCGCGATTGAAATCCAGCCCGCATTCGCCGACTGCCCGCACGTTCGGCTCTTTCAGCAAACTGTGCAGGCGCCGCGCGCTGTCGGCATTCCAGTCGCTGGCCGAGTGTGGGTGAATACCGGCGGTACAGAACAGGCGCTCGCCGCTTTCATCCAGTTGCTGGCACAGTTCCAGGGCCTGTTCGCTGCCCTCCACGCTAGTGCCGGTCAGCACCAGTTGGCAGACTCCTGCGGCATAGGCGCGGTCCAGCACCGCCTGGTGTTTGTCGGCGAAACTGGGGTTGGTCAGGTTGACGCCGATATCGATGAGTTGCATGGTGCTACCCTGGGGATGCGGCCGGAAAGCATACCAGAGCTCAAGATTTATAAGAAAAGCCAAGAACTACAATGAGTTAACGCTGTCTTTTGATGCCGAAGGAGCACTTCGACTGATTTTATCAGGCTCGCAGCCCGCTCTTTCGCTCGTTGCCAGCGCTTCAGGCGCTCTGTTTCTGTCGACCTGCTGCGCCTCTTGTTGTGCGGCGGGACAGTATTCTTTCCGGAGAACGGATGACGCGACTCCCGGTTTTATTCCTGCTGTGCCTGTCGTTGCTCGTGCCTTTGCCGGCACTGGCGCGCTTGGCCGGGCCCGTGGAGGCCGTGCAGACGGGCAAGGTCCGCGACCTGGCGCAAATCCGCAGCAGTCGGGTGCTGCGGGTCCTGGTCAATCAGAGCCGCAACAGCTCCGCGCAAGTCCAGGGCCAGAACATCGGCATGGAATACCATCGCCTGCGTGCTTTCGAGCAATACCTCAATGGCCATGCCCGCGATGGCCAGGAAATTTCCCTGAAGATCATTCCCAAGGCCAAGGACCAATTGCTCGGTGCGCTGCAACGCGGCGAAGGCGACCTGGTGGCCCCAGGCGAGCTGCTTGACGCCCAGGCAGTGCGGGCGGTCAGCGCCAGCGAGCCGATTGTCAGCAACGTGCCGTTATTGCTGGTAGGGATCAAGGGTGAGCGGCGCTACACCCGGCTTGAACAGCTGTCGGGCAAAACCCTGGCGCTGCCCACCGGCAGTGCCGCCGGGGAGGCGATCAACCAGATCAACCAGAAACTCGCGCTGCACAAGTTGCCGCCGGTGAAGATCGAATGGGTAGACCCCAGCCTCGCCGTGGAGGATGTGCTGGAAATGGTCCAGGGCGGGATTTTTCACCTGACCATTGTCGAGCAACCCATTGCCGAGCGCTGGGGCAAGATCCTGCCCAAATTGCGCTTCGACCGGCAGGTGCTGATCAGCGAGCCGGGCGAAGAGTTCTGGTTCGTGCATCGTGATGCCTCGATGCTGCGGGCCAGCATTGACCGTTTTCTCACCACCTACAAAGCCCCCTCCGACCAGGATGTGGCGTTCCTGCGGATTTATCGGCGCCTGTATCAGGTACGCAACCCGCTGGCCCGCAACGACCGGCAACGCCTTGAGAAAGTGCGCACCGTGCTGCAGAAACATGCCAGCGAACAAGGCCTGGACTGGCTGAACCTGGCGGCCCTGGCGTTCAAGGAGTCGTCGCTGGAGCCTAGCGCTCGAAGCGGCAGCGGGCCGACCGGATTGATGCAGATCACGCCCTCGGCGGCGCAGCGGGTCGGGGTCAATAACATTCAGTCCCTGGACAGCAATGTGCAGGCCGGTGCGCGATACCTGGCGCTGATCCGGCGCAAGTTTTTCGCCAGCCCCAAGCTCAATGAGCGCGAGCGCATGGCGTTCATTCTCGCCGCCTACAACATCGGCCCGGAGCGGGTCCAGGGCATGCGTGCCGAGGCGCGGCGCCGTGGGCTGAACCCTAACCAGTGGTTCTTCCAGGTCGAGCGCATTGCCATGGAGCAGGTAGGGATGGGTCCTGTCAGCTATGTTAACAGTGTGAACAAGTACTACTTGGCCTATGACCGGGAGCGGGAGGCGCTGGAGGCCCCGGGGCAAAAAGTTGTCAGTCGCAAATGATCGACTAAACTGATTGTTAATCTGAGTTTTTTGCGCTTTTAACATAAGGTTTACCGATTAATATAGCGGCCAACCAACACACACACTCACTATGGATGACAGAGCATGAGCACACTGATCAACAAGGTACTTTTCACCCGCGCCGGCTACGGCCTGACGGTCTTGCGGATCTGCGTCGGCGTGATCTTCGCCGCCCACGGTGCGCAGAAACTGTTCGGTATGTTTGGCGGCTATGGCCTTGCCGGGACCGCGCAGTACATGGAAAGCCTGGGCCTGGCACCGGGGCAGTTGATGGCGATCCTGGCTGGCGGTACCGAGTTCTTCGGCGGCCTGGCGCTGATCATCGGCTTGCTGGTGCGTCCGGCCGCCCTGGGCCTGACCTTCCTCTCGCTGGTAGCGATTTTTTCGGTGCACATCAGCAACGGCCTGTTCATGGCCAACAACGGCTACGAATTTGCCCTGGCATTGCTCGGCGGTAGCATCGCGGTCTTGTTCGAAGGTGCCGGCAAGCTGTCGGTGGATCGCGCCATCGCCGGTTGAGTGCTCTGGCTCACGACTAAGGCCCGCATACGCGGGCCTTTTTGTTGCTGCGGATTCTTGACACTGTCCCGTCAGCTTCTCTAGGATGCTGCCATGCGCCGATTTAAACAGCTACTTGCGGGGCGCCAGGTGACTCATTCAGTTGCCGATAGAAGCCTGGAACAGGCTTTGAAGTACCGCTAAAGCGCTGGTTCGGTGTTGCCTCTCACCTGCCATGCAGATTTTTGAGGCTGAGACACGACAAGATGAATGCACTGCACCCCTCTGTACGCCCCGCGCCGATCACGGCTCACCTGACCCAACGCAACCCGAAAATCCTCCTGGGCGGTAATCACCAGCCGACGCTGCTGCGTTATCTGGATGGCTGGCCGCGTCGCAACGGTGGCCCGGCAGCGTTCCTGATCCAGTTTGTCGAAGACGGTGAGTCGTTGGCGCGTTTTGCCAGTGACAGCTTTGATCTGGCCGTTATCCAGTCCCCCAGCGCCGAAGAAGCGGGTGAAATGATCAGGCAACTGACCCGTGTCGCCCGCCAGGGGCTGATCGCCCGACGCTAGCCTTCAGGGGTAGTCGATGGCCGTGATGTACACGAACTGCTCGCCGTCCGGGGTTTGTACCCGTACCTCGGCATCCAGCGCTTTACCGATCAAGGCCCGCGCCAGCGGTGAGTCGATGCTGATCAGGCCTTGCTTGAGGTCCAGTTCATCCGGGCCGACGATGCGGTAGCGCGACGTTTTGCCCTGTTCATCCTCGATGGTCACCCAGGCGCCGAAGTAGACCTTGTTCGGGTCGCTGGGTTTTTCGCTGACCACCTTGAGCGCCTCCAGGCGCTTGGTGAGAAACCTTACCCGGCTGTCGATCTCGCGCAGCATTTTTTTGCCATAGGTGTATTCGGCGTTTTCCGAGCGGTCGCCCTGTGCGGCGGCTTCGCTGACGGACTGGGTCACCTGGGGGCGGCGCACGTGCCAGAGTTCGTGGAACTCGGCACGCATCCGCGCCTCGCCCTCGGGAGTGATGAGGGCGGTGCCGGCAGGACGGGGAGGGCGATAGCGGCTCATGACAATGTCTTGTGCTGGGAAAGCATCGAGTCTATCAACCCTCGCGCAGGACTGTCAGTGGGCTGGCGTTCAATGCCCGGCGCGTACCAAAGACCCCGGCACCGCCCACCAGCAATGCACCGATCACCGGCAGCAACAGCAGCCATGGGTGGGTATGCCAAGCCAGGTCGAAGGCGTAGCGGTACAACACCAGGCTCACCAGTTCGCAGCCAATGGCCGCCAGCAGGCCGCTGACCGCACCCAGCAAGCCGAACTCGATCCGCCGGGCCTTGACCAGCAGTTGCCGTTCGGCCCCCAGCGCACGCAGCAACGCCCCTTGGCGAATGCGTTCATCGAGGGTCGCCTGCAATCCGGAAAACAGCACGGCCATACCCGCCGCAAGGACGAACAACAGCACGTACTCGACCGCCAGGGTGACCTGGCCCAGGATGCTGCGTAGCTGTGCCAACAGGGCCTCGACTTGCAAGATGGTCACCGCCGGAAAGGCGCGCGACAGGTCGATGATCTGTTGGTCGTGACCGGCGGCCAGGTAGAAACTGGTCAGGTAGGTCGCGGGCAGGTCCTGCAGGGTGCCGGGCTGGAAGATCATGAAGAAGTTTGGCTGGAAGTTGTCCCAGTTGATGTCGCGCAGGCTGGTGACCCGGGCTTCGCGGTTGACCCCGCCAACGGTGAACACCATGTGGTCACCGAGCTTGAGCTTCAGGCTCTCGGCAACCTTACCCTCGACCGAGACCCCGGGGATGTCGTCGGACGGCTGGGCTGACCACCAATTGCCGGCGGTAATGCTGTTGCCCGCCGGTAGTTGCGCCGCCCAGGTCAGGCTGAGGTCGCGCTGGATCGCCCGATCACCCTGGGAGTCCTTGCTGACAATCGCCTGCACCGGCTCACCATTGATGCTTATCAGGCGTCCTGGCACCACCGGGTACAGCGGCGCGGATTGGGCGGAGAGTTCGATCAGGCGATCGGTAAATGCCTGTTTGTCGGCCGGCAGGATGTTCAGGGCGAAATAGTTTGGCGCATTTTTGGGTAGCTGGTTCTGCCAGGTGTCGAGCAACTCGCCACGCAGCAGGGCGATCAACGCCATCGACAACAGGATCAGGCCAAAAGCCAGGGACTGCCCGGCTGCCGCCAGCGGATGACGCAGCAATTGCCCCAGGCCCAGGCGCCAGGGCAGGGATGCCCGGGCCAGCAGGCGGCGCAGGCTCTTGAGCACCAGCAGCAACAAGCCGCCGAGCACCAGCGCGGCCAGTACGCCACCACCGAGCAGGGCGAAGGTCAGCACCAGGTCCAGGCTCAGGCGCCACATGATCAGGCCAAGCGCGCCCAGGGCGGCGCCATAGACCATCCAGGTGCTTGACGGGATGGGCAGCATGTCGCGTCGCAACACCCGCAGGGGTGGCACTCGGCCGAGGGCGGCGAGCGGTGGCAGGGCAAAGCCGGCCAGCGCTACCAGCCCGGTGCCGATCCCGGCAATGGCCGGTAGCAGGCCGCCGGGTGGTACGTCGGTGGGCAGCAAGTCGCCGAGCAGGGCGAACAACCCCAGTTGGGCGAACCAGCCGATGAGGGCGCCGCTGGCGCTGGCGAGCAACCCCAGCACAGTCAGTTGCAGGCTGAACAGCACCAGGGTTTCCCGACGGGATAACCCCAGGCAGCGCAACAAGGCACTGGCGTCGAAACGGCGGGTGGCAAAACGAGTCGCCGACAGCGCCACCGCAACCCCGGACAGCAGCACCGCCACCAGGCTCGCCATGTTCAGGTAGTGTTCGGCCTTGCCCAGCGCGCCACCGATCTGTCGATTGCCGTCGCGGGCATCCTGCAGGCGCTGGTTCGCCGCCAGGCCGGGCTGGAGTCGCTCGCGGTAGGTGGCCAGGGCGGTGGCGTCGCCGCGCCAGAGTTCGCGGTAGCTGACCCGGCTGCCGGGCTGCACCACGCCGGTGGCCGTCAGGTCGGCGAGGTTGATCATCACCCGCGGCGTGAGGCTGTAGAAGTTGCCGGCGCGGTCCGGCTCATAGGTCAGGACGCGGCTCAGGCGCAGGGTCTTCATGCCGACGTCGATGTTGTCGCCGATCTTCAGGTCCAGCGCGGTCAGCAGCCGTGCCTCGACCCAGGCTTCACCCGGTTGCGGGCTGCCGCCGGCTTCTTCCGGGGCAAACGGCGCGGGCGCGCTTTTCAGCTGGCCGCGCAGCGGGTAGACCCCGTCGGCGGCCTTGATGCTCGACAGCTGGATGCCCTGGTCGGTGGCGATGACACTGGAAAACTCCACCACCTGGGCGTGTTGCAGGCCCAGGTCCTTGCCGCTCTGGATCTGCTCGGGACGGGCGGGCGAGCTGCCTTCGAGCAGCAGGTCGGCACCGAGGAATTCGGTGGCGCGCAACAGCATTGCGCCATTCAGGCGCGCGCCGAAATAGCCGATGGCGGTGCTGGCGGCCACGGCCACCAGCAAGGCGAAGAACAGCACCCGCAGTTCGCCGGCGCGGGCATCGCGCAGCAATTGACGAATGGCCAGGCTGAACAGGCGCAACAGCGGCAAACGTGCCATCAAGGCTCCAGGGGGGCGACCAACAGGCCGGCTTCAAGGCGGATCAGGCGGTGACAGCGATGGGCCAGGCGCTCATCGTGGGTGACCAGCACCAGGGTGGTGCCGCTTTCCTTGTTCAGTTCGAACAGCAGGTCGCTGATGTGCTCGCCGGTATGAGTATCGAGGTTGCCGGTGGGTTCATCGGCAAACAGCACATCGGGTTCGGCGGCAAATGCCCGGGCGATCGCCACGCGCTGCTGCTCGCCACCGGAAAGCTGGCGCGGCGAATGACTCAGGCGCTTGCCCAGGCCGACTCGGCGCAGCAGTTCGGTGGCGCGTTCGCGGGCATCCTTGCGACCATCGAGTTCCAGCGGCAGCATCACGTTTTCCAGGGCGTTGAGGCTGTCCAGCAATTGGAACGACTGGAACACGAACCCCACATGCTCGGCGCGGACGCGTGCACGCTGGTCTTCATCCAGTTGGCTCAAGGCCTGGCCGGCCAGGGTGACTTCGCCGCTGCTGGGCAGGTCGAGGCCGGCGAGCAGGCCGAGCAGGGTGGACTTGCCGGAACCGGAACTGCCGACGATGGCCAGGCTGTCGCCCTTGTTCAGTTCCAGGCTGAGTTGGTGCAGGATGGTCAGTTCACCTTCCGCGCTGGGAACCACTTTGCTAAGGTTCCGCGCAGTGAGAATGTTTGCGCCCATGGAGAGTCCGATGCGTGTGTGGTTTTTGAGTGCTGGCCTGGCCTTGATGTGCATGGCCCAGAACGCAGCGGCGGGTACTGTCCTGATCGTTGGCGATAGTATCAGCGCGGCTTTCGGCCTGGATACCCGGCAGGGGTGGGTATCGCTGCTGGAGCAGCGGCTCAAGGACGAAGGTTTCACCGCTACGGTGGTCAACGCGTCCATCAGTGGCGACACCAGTGCAGGTGGCCAGGCGCGGCTGCCAGCGCTGCTTGCAGCCCATAAGCCGGCGCTGGTGGTGCTGGAGCTGGGGGGCAATGACGGCCTGCGCGGACAGCTGCCCACGCAATTGCAACAAAATCTTGCCTCGATGATCGACCAGTCCCGGGGCAGTGGCGCCAAGGTGCTGTTGCTGGGCATGCAGTTGCCGCCTAATTATGGTGTGCGCTATACCCAGGCCTTTGCCCAGGTCTACAGCAATCTGGCGACGGAAAAAAAGGTCGCGCTGGTGCCGTTTTTTCTCGAGGGAATTGGCGGCAAGCCCGAGCTGATGCAGGCCGATGGCATTCACCCGGCCGGCGCGGCACAGGGCAAGTTGCTGGAAAATGTCTGGCCAACGCTAAAACCCCTGCTTTGATGCTTTTCTAGTGGCAGGCTTTCGGCTAATGTGGCGCCCCCCTGATCTGGAGCCCCCGATGCCGCGTCCTGCCTGGTCCCTGTTTGCCTACCAACTGATCGAGCCTGACGAGCAGTTGGATCTGTTCGCCTGCCAGGAAGTCCGGGTGCATCTGGTGACGCGTCAACTGGAGTTGGGCGGCTCGGCCGACCGTACCCTGTGCGGTACGTTGCTGCCGGCGCAACCGCGCTGGTCCAGCGTCGATCGCCGGGTATTCCAGGACCAGCGTCTGTGCTCGTTGTGCCGAGCAATCCTGGAGTCGCAGAAGCGCGGTACTTCGCCGATCTGGCCGGAGTTGCGTTTCGAGTTGTAACCTGCGGCGCGGCGACCGTCGCCCGGTTCCCCGAATCCGCAGACTGCGGTGTACAATCGCGGTTTTACCCCCTCTGTCGATCATGCAAAGGATTTTCCGGATGTTGTCGCGCTTTCCTGCCGTCGCCCGCTGCCTGTCTCTTGCCGCCCTGTGCGTGGCCGGTCCCGTTGCAGCGTTGGAGCTGCCCTTGCCGCCGCCGGGCGAAGATATCGTCGGCCAGGTGCAAGTGATCAAGGCCAAGTACGAAGATACCTTCGCCGACCTGGGCACCACCTATGACCTGGGTTATTCGGAAATGGTCGCGGCCAACCCGGGTGTCGATCCCTGGCTGCCGGGCGCGGGCACCGAGATCATCCTGCCAACGCGATTCATCCTGCCCCCGGGCCCGCGTGAAGGCATCGTGATCAACCTGGCCGAGTACCGCCTGTACTACTTCCCGAAAGGCCGCAACGTGGTCTACACCTTCCCCCTGGGGATCGGTCGGGAAGGCTGGGGTTCGCCGATTGCCCACACCAGCATCGTCGCCAAGACCCCCAACCCGACCTGGACCCCTCCCGCGTCGATCAAGGCTGAGCACGCCGCCGATGGCGACCCGTTGCCGAATGTCGTGCCGGCCGGTCCGGACAACCCGCTGGGACCTTTCAAGTTCACCCTGGGCACGCCGGGTTACCTGATCCATGGTTCGAACAAGAAGTTCGGCATCGGCATGCGCACCAGCCACGGCTGCTTCCGCATGTTCAACAACAACGTGCTGGAGATGGCCAGCATGGTGCCGGTGGGTACCTCGGTGCGCATCCTCAACGACCCGTACAAGTTCGGCATGAGCGGCGGCAAGGTCTATCTGGAGGCGCATACGCCAATCGATGACAAGGGCAACCCGTCGGTGGTCGACAAGCACACCGCAGTGATCAACGCCATGCTCAAGCGTGAGGACATCACCAGCAACATGCGCATGAACTGGGACGTGGTGCGTGACGTGGTCGCGGCCGAAGATGGCCTGCCGGTGGAAATCGCCGTGCCGGGCACGGGTACCCCGCTGGTGTCGAGCACGCCGCTAGAACTGCAGTAAGCGCTCCACAAGACCCGCCGGGACGTCAGCCCCGGCGGGTTTTTTATGGCCGGCAGAAACTGCGGGCAATAAAAAAGCCGACCCAAAAAATGGGTCGGCTTGATAACAATCCCGAAGGACTATTACTTGCGGCTAGCTTTTTCCAGCATGCGCAGAGCACGCTCGTTAGCTTCGTCAGCAGTCTGTTGTGCTTTTTGAGCAGCAGCCAGAGCTTCATCAGCTTTACGGTAAGCTTCGTCTGCACGAGCTTGGGAGCGAGCTGCTGCGTCTTCAGTAGCAGTCAGACGTGCTTCGGTTTCTTTCGATACGCTGCTGCAACCGGTAGCCAGAACTGCGGCCAGAGCCAGAGCAGAGAATTTCAGAACGTTGTTCATCGTGTTCCCCTTCAAGGACTTTCTATTAATTAGCTGTCACCCCAGAGTGAGGAAACAGCCGGCGTACATACTACCCATTACTTTTAGTAAGTAAACTGACGTAGAGCAAGAAGCAAAAAAAATTGTAGGCGCTGATTCTTTTTCGAGCAACTTTTAATCGCGCTGTATAAAAAGTATGCAACCGCGAAGCCCGTCCTGAGCGCGCTGCTTGAAAGCCAGTGGCACCCTGATGGCTGTTTCGCAGTATCGCCTAAAGTCCCTTTATATAGATTCGTCTACACTTATGTTGAGGAATTGTGCGTCGTTTCACGTCACTTTTGCATGTAGGCAGTGACTTTAACTACTGGCGCACGTCTTAAGTCTCAATATCCGGCAATGTTCAGGTGATCGGCCGCTCCAGAGCGTCGGTCGAACCGCCTCGACGTGACCCGTGCCGAACCCACGCCCGCGACATCGAGACGAGCGCGCCTTGAGCATTTGTGCCTTTGGTGCCTACTATTTGATACGTGCCAGGTTGCGTGGGATCAGGACGGGTTTTTCTCGGTGTCCGACAGGCACGGGGTGGCGTAGAGGTTCCTTCGCCGGAAAAACATCGGTAAGGTAGGGGTCAGTCAAAGACCCGCGAGGAGTAGTGATGAGCGAGGCGTTGTCCATCCACCATGACCAGGCTGGTCATCAATTCGAGACCAATGTGGACGGTCATCGTGCCTACCTGACCTATATGGACCTGGGTAAGCAGACCCTGGATATCTATCGCACGTTCGTACCCAACGCGCTGCGTGGCCGTGGTATTGCCGCCGCGTTGACCGAGCAGGCGCTCGAGTACGCGGAGCAGATGGGTTACACCGTCATCCCCTCGTGCTCCTACGTGGAGCGCTACATGGAACGTCATCAGCGGCATGCCGCCAAGCTCTGATCAGGGTTACCAATAAAAACGCCGGGCTAAGCCCGGCGTTTTTGTGTGCGCTGAATGCGGGTCAGGTGCGCTCGCGTTTAGGCAGCACATCCTTGAGCTTGGCATGCATGCTGCGCAAGGTGGTTTCGGTCGCAGACCAGTCGATGCAGGCGTCGGTGATCGACACGCCGTATTGCAGGTCGGCCAGGTCTTTGGGAATCGCCTGGCAACCCCAGTTCAAATGGCTTTCGACCATCAGGCCGATGATCGACTGGTTGCCTTCCAGAATCTGGTTGGCGACGTTCTCCATCACCAGCGGTTGCAGGGCCGGATCCTTGTTGGAGTTGGCGTGGCTGCAGTCGACCATGATGTTTGGCTTGATTTTGGCCTTGTTCAGCGCCTGCTCGCACAACGCCACACTGACCGAATCGTAGTTCGGCTTGCCGTTGCCACCGCGCAGGACCACGTGACCGTAGGCATTGCCCTTGGTGGTGACGATCGATACGCCACCTTCCTGGTTGATCCCCAGGAAGCGGTGTGGGCTGGAAACCGACTGCAGGGCGTTGATGGCAACGGTCAGGCCGCCGTCGGTGCCATTCTTGAAGCCAACCGCCGAGGACAGGCCGGAAGCCATTTCCCGGTGGGTCTGGGATTCGGTGGTGCGCGCGCCGATTGCCGACCAACTGATCAGGTCCTGCAGGTACTGCGGGGAGATCGGGTCAAGTGCTTCGGTCGCGGTCGGCAGGCCCATCTCGGCCAGGTCCAGCAGCAACTGGCGACCAATGTGCAGGCCATCCTGGATCTTGAAGGAGTCGTCCAGGTACGGATCGTTGATCAGGCCTTTCCAGCCGACGGTGGTACGTGGCTTCTCGAAATAGACCCGCATGACCAGATACAGGGTGTCGGACATTTCTGCGGCGAGGACCTTGAGGCGCTCGGCGTATTCGTGTGCGGCCTTGAGGTCGTGGATCGAGCAGGGCCCGATTACGACGAACAGGCGGTGGTCGGTGCCATCCAGGATATTGCGAATCACTTCGCGGCCCTTGGTCACGGTCTGCAGGGCAGCGGCGCTCAGGGGGATATCACGCTTGAGCTGGTCAGGAGTGATCAGCGTCTCGTTGGAGGCGACGTTTAGGTCATTGATCGGTAAATCAGCCATCGTGTTACTCGTCAGGTCACGGGTGCCGGCCGCCAGCGATCCCCGCGCGGCGGAGCACAGCATGATTTAAGCGCAGCGGGGAGCCGAACCTTAGCGCGTTAGGCGGTGGCTCGACAATGGGCAGACGCGGGTTTAATCCAGCGCTGGCGTGGCAAAAGCCTGGCGAACAGTCTCGTGGGAGTACTCGCCGGCATGTTGATCGACCCATTGCAGGGCCAGTGCCTGGACGCCTTGTGGTTCGCGCTGCTGGTCTTGCTGGCGGCAATAACGTTCGATCTGGCAGACCTGCTCGCCCATTCGCGCTTTGAACAGGGTCTGTTCGTCGATGAAGGCGATGCCCACCAGATAACCACGCTTGCGCCGAAGGCACCAGGCCACGTAGCCCAGGTAGCAGACATGTTCGCTGAGGGTCGGCATGCGTACTTCCAGTGCCGTACCCTTGCGCCAGGCGCGGTGGTAATTGCAAGCCACGCCGCCGAGACTGATAGTGTGCAGCTCTTGCCGAGAAATACACTGGTGCTTGCGCAACGTTAACTCGACGGGCACATCGTCAGGATGAGGAATAAAACGCCCCATGAACGCGGACTCCAAGTGTCGGTCATTCGACAGTGTTTCCCCCAGTATAGTGGTCGAATGCGAGCTGACCGATTTCGACGCCGACCAACGGCTGTTGGCGATGAGTGGTGTCTCGCTGGTGATTTTCACCAGTGTCGGCTGCTCCAGTTGCCGTTGGGCGCGAGTCCAGTTACCCGCCCTCGGCCTCGCGGTCGATCGGCTGTGCTGGATCGACGCCGGCAACAACGGCGGAGCCGTGGCGCGTTATCAGGTCTTTCATTTGCCGGCGCTGTTTGTGGTGCGCGACGGTGAGTTTTTTGGCGCAGTCCAGGCGCGCCTCACCCGCACTGAACTGAACGCGGCGGTGGGGCTGGCGCTGAGTCGGGAACCAGAGGAATTGCCATGACAGCAACAGCAGGACAATCGCCGAGAATCGGCATTATCGGCACCGGGGCGATTGGTGGATTTTACGGCGTGATGTTGGCGCGGGCCGGATTTGACGTGCATTTTCTATTGCGCAGCGAATTTTGCGCGGTGGCCGAGCGTGGCCTGCAAGTGCACAGCGCGCCGTTCGGCGCTCTGACCTTGAACCCGGTCCAGGCCTACAACACCGCTGAAGACATGCCCCCTTGCGATTGGTTGCTGGTGGGTGCCAAGACCACCAGCAACAGCGAGCTGGCGCCGGCGATCATCCAGGCTGCGGCGGCGGGCGCCAAGGTCCTGCTGCTGCAGAACGGCCTGGATGTCGAGGACAGCTTGCGCGAGCTGTTGCCCGACTCGCTGCACCTGCTCGGTGGCCTGTGTTTCATCTGTGTGCACCGCGCAGGCCCAGGCATCATCGAACACCAGGCGCTGGGCGCCGTGCATGTGGGTTATCACAGTGGCCCGGTGATGGCCGATGCGGCGGCACGCCAGCAGATCGTCGAGCAAGGCGCTGGGCTGTTTCGTACCGCTGGTCTCGATTCCCAGGCCATGGCCAATCTTCAGCAGGCGCGTTGGCAAAAACTGGTCTGGAATGTTCCTTACAACGGTTTGTCGGTGCTGCTCGGGGCGAGTACCAGCCCCTTGATGGCCGATCAATACAGTCGCGAACTGATCCAGGCGCTGATGGCGGAAGTGGTGCAGGGCGCACAAGCCTGTGGGCACAGCATGCCAGCGGGTTATGCCGAGCATCTGTTCAAGGTCACCGAAAAAATGCCCGACTACTGGCCGAGCATGTATCACGACTTCCTGCAGCAGCGGCCGCTGGAGTTGGCTGCGATCTACGCCCAGCCCTTGGCTTCGGCCCGGGCAGCGGGTTGCCCGATGCCGAAGATCGAAGCCCTTTATCAGGCCCTGTGTTTTATTGATGGGCGTAATCGCTGAAGTTTCAGTCCGGGGGGACACATGGCAAAAGGCATCGACGACAAACTGGTCCTGGCGATTTCCTCGCGAGCGCTGTTCGACCTCAGCGACAGCCATAAGGTGTACCTGGCCAGTGGCGTCGAGGCGTACCGGCAGTACCAGATCGAACATGAAGACGAGATCCTCGAGCCGGGCGATGCCTTCCCCCTGGTGCAGAAACTGTTGAACCTCAATGCGCACTTGGGCAAGGCTCGGGTCGAAGTGGTGCTGGTATCGCGCAACAGCGCTGACACCGGGTTACGGGTGTTCAACTCGATCCACCATTACGGCCTGGCAATTTCCCGGGCGGCGTTTGTCGGTGGCCGCAGTCCCTATCCGTACCTCAAGGCATTTGGCTGCGACCTGTTTCTCTCCACTCACGCTGAAGATGTGCGCAGCGCACTGGACGCCGGCTTTGCCGCCGCGACCATTCTGTCGGGAGGTGCCAGCCGTGCGGCCAGCGAAGAGTTGCGCATCGCCTTCGATGGCGATGCGGTGCTGTTTTCCGATGAGTCGGAGCGGGTCTATCAGGCCGGCGGTCTTGAAGCGTTCCAGGCCAGTGAGCGGCAGGCCGCGCGTGAGCCGCTGCGCGGCGGTCCGTTCAAGGGCTTCCTGGCCGCACTCAATGCCTTGCAGCGCGAGTTCCCTGAAGACCAATGCCCGATCCGCACCGCCTTGGTCACGGCACGTTCGGCGCCGGCCCATGAGCGGGTGATTCGCACGCTGCGCGAGTGGGATATCCGCCTCGACGAATCACTGTTTCTCGGGGGGCTGACCAAGTCGGCATTTCTTGAGGCGTTTGCCGCCGATGTGTTTTTCGACGACCAGGCCGGCCACTGTGAACTGGCTCGCGAGGTCGTGGCCACCGGGCATGTGCCCCACGGCATCAGCAACGAACTGAAGGTTTAGGTCGCCCGTTCAGCACCTTGCACGGCACGTCGAACTGCGCGCAGCACTGCTAAGCTGAAGCAATCTCCGCCATTCAGGCACTCGAGGAGGTCACATGATTCGTTCGATGCTGTATGCCACTGACCTCGGCCTTTACGCTCCTTTTGTGATGCAACACGCACTGGCATTGGCCCGAACGTTCAAGGCCGAGCTGTATGTAGTGCACGCGGTTGAACCGATGGGGTTGTTCGCTGAATCGGTGTTGCAGAGCTACCTCGACGAACAGGCGCTGAACGAGTTTCACAGCCAGGGCCTGAGTACGGTAATGGCCAATATCGAACAGCGGGTGCTCGACAGTTTTCGCGAGGAGTTGGGGGAGGGGCAGCAGGACCTGGAGCTGATTCAGTCGGTCAGGGTGTTCCAGGGCGATCCGTCCCAGGTGATTCTCGAACAGGCTCAGAAACTCTCGGTGGATTTGTTGATCCTAGGGAGTCACAGCCATGGCAGCGGTGGGGAAACCCCTTTGGGGCGCACAGCCGCACGGGTGTTGCAGTTGTCGCAAGTGCCGGTTTACCTGGTGCCCCTGTCACAGCGCCGGCGGCACGGGGATATTTGAGGCGAGAATGCTGGCCTTTTGATGAAAAAGTTCTAGATTTATTCTTCAAACCATTAATATAGTTATATACCGTCGCTGATGCCCGTGGCGTCTATCTGCTTTGAGGGATTCATATGAAGCTTCAACAATTGCGCTACATCTGGGAAGTGGCGCACCACGACCTCAACGTTTCGGCTACTGCCCAAAGCCTGTATACCTCGCAGCCGGGCATCAGCAAGCAGATCCGCCTGCTGGAGGACGAGTTGGGCGTCGAGGTTTTTGCACGCAGCGGCAAACACCTGACCCGCGTCACTCCGGCCGGTGAGCGCATCATCACCACCGCCGGCGAAATCCTGCGCAAGGTCGAGAGCATCAAGCAGATCGCCCAGGAGTTCTCCAACGAGAAGAAAGGCACCCTGTCGATTGCCACCACACACACCCAGGCACGTTATGCATTGCCGCCGGTGATCAGCAATTTCATCAAGCAATACCCCGACGTTGCCCTGCACATGCACCAGGGGTCGCCGATGCAGATCGCCGAAATGGCCGCCGATGGCACCGTGGATTTTGCCATTGCCACCGAGGCCCTGGAGTTGTTCGGCGACCTGGTAATGATGCCGTGCTACCGCTGGAACCGTTGTGTGGTAGTGCCCCAGGGTCACCCGCTGACCAAGCTGCCGAAGCTGACCCTCGAAGCCCTGGCCGAATACCCGATCGTGACCTACGTCTTCGGTTTTACCGGCCGTTCGAAGCTCGACGAAGCCTTCAGCCACCGCGGCTTGACGCCGAAAGTGGTGTTCACCGCCGCTGACGCCGACGTGATCAAGACCTATGTGCGCCTCGGCCTGGGCGTCGGGATCGTAGCCAAGATGGCGGTCGATACCAAGCTCGATAATGACCTGGTAGTACTCGATGCCAGCGAGCTGTTCGAGTCCAGCGTGACCAAGATCGGTTTCCGTCGCGGTACTTTCCTGCGGGGCTTCATGTGCGACTTCATCGAGAAGTTCGCCCCACACCTGACCCGCGAAGTCATGGCCAAGGCCATCCAGTGCCACAACAAGCAGGAACTCGAAGAACTGTTCGACGGCGTTGAACTACCGGTTCACTGAGTCCCTCAGACGACCTCGGTGACAGTGAACTGTTGCCGAGTGCCCGCCACCACGATCTCCACCTCATCGCCCTCCAATTTGCCCAAGAGGCTGTTGCCCAGTGGCGAGCGCGGGGTGATGACGGTAATCAACTGTCCCACCAGATAGACCTTCAATCCCGCCGCATCCGGCGCCAGGAACAGCCATTGCTGGCGCCCCTGGTCGTCTTCCAGGCCCAGCAGGCTGCCGATCTGGATGCCCCGCTGCGCGTCATACGCAGCCACGGGCATGTTCTGGCACCGCGTCAGCGCCTGGCGAATTTCCTCGACGCGCTTGGCCTGGCCGGCCGCCAGGTAAGAGGCTTCGAGCCCCAGGGTGTCGTACTTGTTCTCGGCGATGTTTTCTTCGTGGGTTGCGGTTTCGTAGGCGGTTTGCGCCGCTCGCTGGGCGACGTCGAAATCGACCGCCAGCTTTTCCAGAAGCAACTGGTGTACGTTCTGTTTATTCATGATCAATTGCAGAACTGCAGCACGTTGCTGCGGCTTTTGTCGCTGGGGATAGTGCGGTCTTGTTGCAACCAGAACTGGCAGGTGGGGTTGGTCTGATTGCGCGGGTCATTGCGCGCTTGCTCCAGGACTTCCTGCCGCGCCTGTTGGTTGAGGATGGACTTGTACTGCTCAAACATCTGGTTGTCCGCTGCTGGTTGTGCCGCCACCGGCGCGGCTTGGGTGGCCGGGCGCACCACGTCCGCCAGCGGCGCCAACTGTGTAGCAGGCAAAAGCCTGGACAGCAGCCAGGCGGTCAGGGCAATGGCGACGAACCCCAGCCACAGGCCCAGGGCGATGCAGCCGATCAATTGCAGCGGGTTGAGAGTGATCGACACTGTGCGGCGAGCGGATGGACGGTACGGCATCGTTGCCTCCTGGCGGGGGAAATGGGCAAGCGTGGATTGTCGCATGAAGATTAATCGCCGTCGGCCCTTCTGCGCGCAACGATTTATGCGGACAATCAAAGTCTTTGCCCCACGGAGCCCGGCATGAAAGTCGACTGGGATATTTTCTGTACGGTCGTCGACAACTACGGTGACATCGGCGTGACCTGGCGCCTGGCCCGCCAACTGGTGGCCGAGCATCCCTGCGCGGTGCGCTTGTGGGTCGATGACCTGCGGGCATTCGAGCGCCTGTGTCCGGAGCTCGATGTCAATGCGCGCCAGCAATGGCAGCAGGGCGTGGACGTGCGTCACTGGTCGGCGGACTGGCAAGCGACGGACGCTGCCGATGTGGTGGTTGCGGCCTTCGCCTGTCAGTTACCGCATGCCTACATGGAGGCGATGGCAGCCCGCGAGCACACTCCGCTGTGGCTGAACCTCGACTATTTGAGTGCCGAAGACTGGATCGTTGGCTGCCACGGCCTGCCCTCGGTGAAGTTCCAGCATGTGCAGAAATACTTTTTTTTCCCCGGGTTCCAGCCGGGCACGGGCGGTCTGCTGCGCGAACGGGAGTTGCTGGCACGGCGCGAGCAGTTTCAAGCCCACCCGGTTGCGCAGCGTGAGTTCCTGCAAGGCCTGGGGGTAGAGCGCGCCGCGGGAGCGCGCCTGATATCCCTGTTTGCCTACGAGAATGCCGGGCTGGCCGATTGGCTGGACGTGATGGCGAACGCTGCACAGGCCACCCATCTGCTGGTGCCGCAGGGGCGAGTCCTCGGGGATGTGGCACGCTGGCTAGGGCAGCCGGGACTGGCAGTCGGCGCAGTGCAGCAACGGGGAGCCCTGACCGTGCAGGTGTTGCCGTTTGTCCGTCAGGACCAGTACGACCTGCTGCTGTGGTGCTGCGATTTCAACGCGGTGCGTGGCGAGGACTCGTTCGTCCGTGCGCAATGGGCCGCTCGTCCGATGCTGTGGCATATCTACCAGCAGGAGGAAGAGGCCCACCTGGATAAGCTCAAAGCCTTTTTGAGCCTCTACACCAAAGCCCTGTCGCCGGCTGCACGCGCGGCGCTAGAGGGGTTGTGGCGGGCCTGGAATAACGGCGAGGGCATGGCCCCGGCCTGGATCAGCGCCGAGGCGCACTGGCCGGAGCTGCAAAATCACGCCCGCTCATGGTGTCTGGAACAGTCGTTGCAGGCCGATCTTGCCTCAGCGCTGGTGCAGTTTTACCTAAATTGGATATGATACGCGGCCTAGATTTTTGTAAATCCCATCCAAATTCGGATATTCGCAATGAAAACTGGTAAAGAACTGAAACCCGGTACGGTGATCCGTCTCGAAAACGACCCTTGGCTGGTTCAGAAAGCTGAATTCACCAAGTCCGGTCGTAACAGCGCGATCATGAAGACCAAGCTGAAAAACCTGCTGACCGGTTACAAGACCGAGATCGTTTACAGCGCCGACGACAAACTGGACGACGTGATCCTCGACCGCAAAGAAGCGACCCTGTCCTTCATCAGCGGCGACACCTACACGTTCATGGACACCACTGACTACACCATGTACGAGCTGAACGCCGAAGACATCGAAAGCGTTCTGCCATTCGTTGAAGAAGGCATGACCGACGTCTGCGAAGCCGTGTTCTTCGAAGACCGTCTGGTATCCGTAGAGCTGCCGACCACTATCGTGCGTCAGGTTGACTACACCGAAGGTTCCGCTCGCGGTGACACTTCCGGCAAGGTGATGAAGCCTGCCAAACTGAAGAACGGTACCGAGCTGTCGGTTGCTGACTTCATCGAAATCGGCGACATGATCGAGATCGATACCCGCGAAGGCGGTTCTTACAAAGGCCGTGCTAAATAAGCGCAGTCCTTGTAGGCAAAAAACCCGACCTTGTGTCGGGTTTTTTTTGCCTTGCGCCAGATGATTGTCCGCTAGAGCCGGCTGAAGTCACGCTGCAGGGCCAGGTCCCATGGCGGGATCGGGCTGAAGCGGCTCTTGAGGTATTCCAGCAACAGCCGTGTGCGGGAACTGGCCTGCTGCTCCAGGCGCAGGGCATAGATGCCGGTGTTCTCCGGCTTGGGCAAGCCCGCGTCGCAAAACAACGGTAGCAACTCGCCGCGCAGCAGGTATTCGCTGCACAACCAGGTCGGCAGGTGCGCGATACCCAGGCCGGCGAGGGCGCCGTAGAGCAGCGCTTCGGCATTGTTGGCGCTCAGGCGGATGCGTTGCGGGCGATGCAAGTGCTGTTGGCCGTTGTGCTCGAAGCGCCAGGCGAAGGGCGGCGCCAGGCCATCCCAATCGAGGCCGTCATGAGTGCTCAACTCCTCGGGCCGCTGGGGTACGCCGCGCCGCTTGAGGTACGCGGGGCTGGCGCAGGCAATGCGCACCATGCTCGCCAGGGGTGTGGCCACCATGCGGGTGTCGGCCATTTGCCCGGCGCGCAGCACCAGGTCGACCTTGCCCAGGTTCAAGCCCTGCATGTCGACGAAGCTGTCGATCAAATGCAATTGCACGTCGAGCCCCGGATAGACCTGTAGAAAGTCGGCAATCACCGGTGCCAGATGGCGTCGACCGAAGGCCGCAGGCGCATCGACCCGAATCAGGCCCTCCGGCGCGTTGCTCAGGGAAGCGGCTTCGGCCCGGGCCAGGCGCAATTCACTGACTATCCGTCGGGCTCGTTCGGCAAACGCCAACCCCGCGGGCGTGGCGCGAACGGCATGGGTGGTGCGCACGAACAGCTGGCTGCCCAAGGCATGCTCCAGGCTGTCGATACGCCTGGCGACGGCCGAGGGGGTCAGTGGATGGCGGCGGGCGGCCGCGGAAAAACTGCCGGTTTCCACTACGTCGAGGAATAACCCCAGTTGGTCGGTGAGCGCGTTGGGATTCATCAGGATCGGCCTATGCGGATTTGGCACAGCCATTGTGCGTTGCTGTGCGTTTCCCCGCTAGAAGCTACTGCGTAGGATGCACAGCCTGGTGTGCGGAGAAATGAATTGTGATTGAGTTGGCGATGTATCTGGTACTGGGCGCTGCCCTGGGGACTGTCGGCGGATTGTTCGGAATCGGCGGCGGATTGATCGCGATCCCGGTGCTGGGCGTATTGTTCGGCCTGGATCAGCAGATTGCCCAGGGCACGGCGCTGGTGATGGTGGTGCCCAATGTGATGCTGGCGCTCTGGCGTTACCACCAGCGCAATCGCATCGAGTTGCGGCACGCCCTGCCGCTTGCGTCGATGGGTTTTTGTTTCGCCTGGCTTGGCTCGATCTGGGCGGTGGGGATTGATGCCCAGGTCATGCGCATCGGTTTTGTGGCCTTTCTGGTGGCGCTGTCGAGCTACAACCTGCTGCGCATGTTCATGGCGACCGCCAAGCCCAGCGCGCAGATGCGCTATCCATGGCCCTGGCTGGGCGTCCTGGGAGCAGCCTCGGGGGCCATGGGCGGGTTGTTCGGTGTGGGCGGGGCCGTGGTGGCGACGCCGGTGCTCACCAGTCTGTTCGGCACCACTCAAGTGGTGGCCCAGGGCCTGTCGCTGGCGCTGGCCTTGCCCAGCACCGGCGTGACCCTGGTCACCTATGCGCTGCATCAGCAGGTGAACTGGAGCATTGCGCTGCCCATGGCGGCGGGCGGGTTGTTGAGCATCAGTTGGGGAGTGAAGATCGCCCACGCCATGCCGGAGCGCTTGCTGCGCGGGTTGTTCTGCGCCTTCCTGGTGCTGTGTGCGGTGATGCTCGCCTTTAAAGTTTGAAGCCTTCGACAATGTGCTCGGCCAGACACTCGGTGATGGGCGAGGGGTTATGCAGGTTGCGCAGCAGCATGATGCTGGCCTCGGGCAACTGCGGCAGACCTTCCGCCTCGCCGAGGATGCGCATGTCCTGGGTGATCAGGCTTTCCAGTTGGGCGGTTACGGCCAGCCCGGCACTGACCACCGCCATGATCGCCGACAGACTTGAGCTGTTATAGGCGATGCGGTACTCGCGCTCGCTGGCGTCCAGGGCGTTACAGGCCCAGCGCCGGCAAAAACAGTCACTGTTGAACATTGCCAGCGGCAGCGGCACTTGCTCGTTGGGGTTGAAGCACAGCGCCTGGGCCCAGACAAAACGTTCCTTGCGCAGCAGTTGGCCGATCTCGTTACCAGGTTCGCGGGTGACGATCGACAGGTCCAGGTCCTGGCGTTGCAGCAACTGCTCGGAGGAGTCGCAATGCACTTCGATCTGGATCAACGGATAGGCCTGGGCGAAGCGCGACAGGATGCCCGGCAGGAAGCGCATGACATAGTCGTCGGGCGTGCCGATCTTGACCATGCCGACCATGTGCGGTTCTCGCAGGGTGTTGAACACTTCACTGTGCAGCTTGAGGATCCGCCGGGCGTAACCCAGCAACACCTGACCCTCGGCAGTCAGCTTCACCTGGCGGCCGTCGCGCCGGAACAGTTGGCGTTGCAGCACGTCCTCTTCAAGACGCTTCATCTGCATGCTGACCGCCGATTGCGTGCGGTTGACCAACTCACCAGCACGGGTGAAACCGCCCTGGTCGGCAATGGCGACGAACGTGCGCAGGACTTCGGTATCAATGCTGGGGTAGGCGCTCAACTCATCAATCTCCGAGATGTGTTGCATAAGAAACATTCGTTGGATTGATCTTAGTCCTGGCGCGAGACTTGAGCCATCCACAACGGAGGGCAAGACGATGAAAGGTCAAAAAGGTTATGTGCAGTTAAACCATTTCTCACTCCATGGCTTCTCCCATCATCTACTGGAAAAACTCGTGCGCTGGTTTCAGTTGCATCGTGAGCGCTCAGTGCTGGCCAGCCTCAGCGATGACGCGCTGAAAGACATTGGTCTGAGTCGGGCCGACATCCAGCAGGAAGCGCAGCGGCATTTCTGGGAAGACCCAATGGGCAAGGGCAAGTAAGCGGCCAGGTCGATTGAAATCTTCTGTCACTCCCCCGTGGTCCGGTGCAAACGCCCGGGCCATGGGGCTGTATCGAGCTGGAAACAGGTGGTCACCGACATTCACTGGTTGGTTTGCCGAACCGGTAGCAGACTTCGACCTCACTTTTTGGGAGCACTGTCATGGAACGACGGTACACGGTAGTGAGGGTAGGGCGCGGCGCCATGGAAGCAACGCTGGACAGGTCGGTCCGGCATTTGTCCAGGGCGCTCGCGAAACTGGGGCGGTGGCGCCAGTTGAGTAAGGACCGTGCAGAGCTTGCACGGATGAGCGATGACCGGTTGCGGGACATCGGGCTGAGTCGGGCAGATGTGGTCAGGGAGTCAGCGCGCCCGTTCTGGGATGATCCGCTGAAGCGTTGAGCCTGCCATTGGCGTTTGGTGAGCCTGGTATTAAGGTGGAGGAAACCTTCACCAAGGATGGTTACATGACCGGCTCCCTGTGTTTTTCCCTCAAGCAAGCCAGGCGCCTGGCACTGACGGCCCAAGGGTTCTCTGGGCGTCAGTCGCCAGCACCGGTCAAGTCGAGCCAGCTCAATCGGTTGATCGAACGTCTGGGTGTGCTGCAGATCGATTCGGTCAACGCGCTAGTGCGCTCGCATTATCTGCCCTTGTTCTCGCGCCTTGGAGACTACTCCTCCGGGCTACTTGATCAGGCCGCCTGGGCTCAAGGGCGGCGGCGCACCTTGTTCGAATACTGGGGGCATGAGGCCTCATTGTTGCCGTTGTCGATGTATCCGTTGCTGCGCTGGCGGATGCAACGGGCCGCGCAAGGCGAGGGCATCTATCAGCAATTGGCGCGTTTCGGGCGGGAACAGCAGGACACCATCCGCCGGGTCCTGGCCTCGGTCGAGGAGCTCGGTGCGTTGGGGGCTGGGAGTTTGTCGACACGCCAGGAGCGAGCAGGGCCCTGGTGGGACTGGAGTGCGGAAAAACACGCGTTGGAGTGGTTGTTCGCTGCCGGAGAGGTCACGGTGGCGGGGCGGCGCGGTTTTGAGCGGCTCTACGATCTGCCGGAACGGGTGATTCCCGCGTCCGTGCTCAGTGTTGCTCTGCCAAGCGAGGCAGATGCGCAACGAGGACTGCTCCTGCACGCCGCCGCTGCACTGGGTGTGGCGACTGAGACGGACTTGCGCGACTATTTTCGCCTGGAGCTGGCGCAGTGTCGCAGCGCGTTGGCGGCACTGGTGGAGGATGGCGCGTTGCAGGCTTGCGAAGTGCAGGGCTGGAAGCAACGGGCGTACTGTTTGCCCGAGCCGAAAGTCCCACGCCGGGTCAGTGCCAGTGCATTGCTCTCGCCCTTTGATTCGTTGATCTGGGAACGCAGCCGGACCGAGCGCCTGTTCGACTTCCGATACCGCCTGGAAATCTATACGCCACCCGCCAAGCGGGTGTATGGCTATTACGTGTTGCCGTTTCTGCACCACGAGCGGATCGCTGCGCGGGTCGATCTGCGGGCTGAGCGGGCGTTGGGGCGGCTGGCGGTGCACGCGGTGCACGAAGAGCAACCGGGTCTCGATGAGGCGGGCATGCAGGCGTTGGCGGACAATTTGCGCAAGATGGCCAACTGGTTGGGCCTGGCGCAGATTCAACTCAATTGCCCCCGCGCCAGTGCGGCGCGGTTGCGGGTGGCGTTGGCCGGGGGGTAGCCCGCCTTAGCGGCGAACCTGCTTCAGGGTTTCAGCGATCAGGAACGCCAGCTCCAGCGACTGATCGGCATTCATCCGTGGATCGCAGTGGGTATGGTAGCGGTCCGACAAGCCGTCCTCGGTGATCGGACGTGCGCCGCCAATGCACTCGGTGACGTTCTGACCGGTCATCTCGATGTGAATACCGCCAGCGTAAGTGCCTTCGGCCTGGTGAACCTGGAAGAACTGCTTCACCTCACCGAGGATCTGCGCGAAATCCCGGGTCTTGTAGCCGCTGCTGGCCTTGATGGTATTGCCGTGCATCGGGTCGCTGCTCCAGAGCACCTTTTTGCCTTCACGTTCCACGGCACGAATCAGCTGCGGCAGGTGATCGCCGACCTTGTTCGCGCCCATGCGGGCAATCAGGTTCAGGCGGCCTGGGTCGTTGTTCGGGTTGAGCGCGTCGATCAGACGAATCAGCTCATCGGTGTTCATGGTCGGGCCGACCTTGACCCCGATCGGGTTGTTGACCCCGCGCAGGAACTCGACGTGAGCGCCGTCGAGCTGGCGAGTGCGGTCGCCGATCCACAACATGTGGGCGGAGCAGTCGTAATAGTCGTTGGTCAGGCTGTCGCGCCGCACGAAAGCTTCTTCGTAATTGAGCAGCAGGGCTTCGTGGGCGGTGAAGAAGCTGGTCTCGCGCAATTGCGGTGACGAGTCCATACCGCAGGCGCGCATGAAGGCCAGGGTTTCATCGATACGGTTGGCCAGGTGGCTGTACTTTTCTGCCAAAGCCGAGTTGGCGATGAAGTCCAGGTTCCACTTGTGCACCTGGTGCAGGTCGGCAAAACCGCCCTGGGCGAAGGCGCGCAACAGGTTCAGGGTGGCTGTGGACTGATGGTATGACTGCAGCAGGCGGTCCGGGTCCGGCACCCGGCTTTTTTCGTCGAAGCCGATGCCGTTGACGATGTCACCCCGATAGGCCGGCAGGGTCACGCCATCGATGGTTTCGTCGTTGGCCGAGCGCGGCTTGGCGAACTGCCCTGCCATCCGGCCGACCTTGACCACTGGACAGCCGGCGGCAAAGGTCATGACGATGGCCATTTGCAGCAGCACTTTGAAGGTGTCGCGAATCTTCGCCGCCGAAAACTCGGCAAAGCTCTCCGCGCAATCGCCGCCTTGCAGCAGAAACGCACGCCCTTCGGTGACCTCGGCAAACTGACGGCGCAACTCCCGGGCCTCACCGGCAAACACCAGGGGCGGATAACTGGCCAGGCTTTGCTCGACGGCATGCAGGTGCGCCGCGTCCGGGTAGTGGGGTTGTTGCTGGATCGGCAAGGCGCGCCAGCTGTCAGGGCTCCAGGGTTGGCTCATCACGGTCTCTAGTGTTTACGCACGGGACCTCATGTTATCAGCAATTAGTACGTGACCTGCTGGCGATGCTTGGCCGACAATCGCGCCTTTGCCGCCTAACGCGGAACGAATGATAACGTTGTCTGGTGACTGGCCGGGCAACGACCAGGAGACGAAATGACTGAGGAGCGCGTCGAGCATCTGCTCGCCGAAGTGCACGATGAGTTCGGCATGATCCGGGTGCTGGAAGTGGCGGATTACCGCTTCCTCGAATTTGGCGACGCCATCGAGCAGAGCTGCGTGTTCACCGCCGACCCGAGCTGGCTGGAGTATGACTACACTCGCGCCATGCTGATTGGCGCGCTGTGCCACGAGCAGCCGGACAGCGCGCTGTTCCTCGGGCTGGGTGCCGGTACCTTGACCCAAGCCTGCCTGAAGTTCCTGCCGCTGGAAGACGTAGAAGCCATTGAACTGCGCCCGGACGTACCGCGCCTGGCCATCGAGTATCTGGGCCTGGACGATGACCCGCGTCTGTACATCCGTATCGGCGATGCGCTCGATCTGCTGGAAACCGCCGAGCCTGCGGATTTGATCTTCGTCGACCTCTACACCGATGTCGGGCCGGGTGTCGGGCATCTGGCGTGGAATTTCCTGGAAAACTGCCAGAAACGCCTGAATCCGGGCGGTTGGCTGGTGATCAACCAATGGGCGACCGATGATGGCAAGCCATTGGGTGCGGCATTGCTGCGCGGGCTTTATCACCGCCATTACTGGGAGCTGCCGGTGAAGGAGGGCAATGTGATCCTGATCGTGCCAGCGGAGCTCGACCAGGAGCTGGACGTGCACGGGTTGAGCGCCCGCGCCGAAGCCCTGGCCCCGCGCCTGGGTTACTCGTTGCAGAACCTGATCAAGGCCATTCGCCCAGCCACCTGATGGAGCGCCAGGGGGTTAACATCCTTTGAAAATGGCCGGGCGCTTCTCGATCAATGATCGCACGCCTTCCTTGGCGTCCTCGCTGTTCAACAGCTCCTTGGCCAACGCCGGCAAACTCGCTGCCGCTGCGGCTTCACCCTCGAGGTGGGCCTGGCGCGCCGACTGTAATGTCGCCTGAACCCCCAGCGGTGCCTGTCGGGCGATGCGTTCAGCCAGTTCAATGGCGCGTGGCAACAGGTCCTCGCTGGCCATGACCTCCTGCACCAGTCCCAGGCGCAACGCTTCGTGGGCGTCGAACTCGTCACCGGTCAACAACCAGCGCATGGCATTGCCCCAGCCCGACAGTCGAGGCAGGCGCAAGGTGGCGCCGCCGAAGGGAAAGATCCCGCGCTGGACCTCCATCTGTGCAAAGCGGGTGTTGCTGGCGCACAGGTTGATGTCCGCCGCCAGCATCAACTCGATACCGATGGTCAGGCAATACCCGTGGGCGGCTACAATCACCGGCTTGCTGACCCTGGGTCCGACGAATACTCCCCACGGATCGCAGCCGCCAGTCGGAACCTGCCAACCCTTGGCCAGTGCGCCGCTCGCACTCACCAGATCGAGGCCGGCGGTAAAGTGCTCGCCATGGGCAAACACCACGGCAACCCGGGCCTCTGAGTCGGCCTCGAACTCGCCATAGGCCAGGCTCAAGGCGTTCAGCAGATCGAGGTCGAATGCGTTGCGCTTGGCGACCCGATCCAGCCCGATCAACAGCACATGCCCCTGTCGTTCTCGGCTGACACGACTCTTATCCGGTTGATTCATGGAGTAAATCCTCGGAGGGAAAGGAGGCATCGGACCAAAGGTCCCGGCCCGCAAGATGAACCGTTTAAGCGCCATGACCAGCAGGGCCGGGCCTTTGAAAAATAGACTGTCGCGCGAATATCCGCAAAAGCTGTGACAGTCCTGCGTTCACAGGCTTTTTTCGATAAAAAAAGCTCCCTTTTTCAGCTAATTCCGGTATAGTGCGCGCCGGCCTTTAGCCGGGCCGCGTTTAGGTAGAGCAATTCCCCGAAGTCAGCTTCGGCTGCACGTCCGCACTGCGGACTCTTCCTTGACGATTCTTTTCATTCATTCGTTTTCGCAAATCCCCGCCGACAAAGCTGCCAGGGCGACTCTTGAGTCTCAACACGGCACGCGCAGCTTTGGAGCATGGGTCTTTGCGGATGCACTTAGAGGCAGACCCATGACCCAGGAAACCGGCGGCTTCGCCGCTTTTAATCTTAATCCGAATATTCTGGCAGCCGTCATCGCGACCGGCTACGAAGAGCCTTCGGCTATTCAGCAGCAATCGATCCCGATCATCATGGCCGGCCAAGACATGATTGGCCAGGCGCAAACCGGTACCGGTAAAACCGCCGCGTTCGCCCTGCCTATCCTGCACTGCATCGATCCTGCCAAGCGCGAGCCGCAAGCCCTGATCCTGGCGCCAACCCGAGAGTTGGCGCTGCAAGTTGCAACTGCTTTTGAAACCTACGCCAAGCAAATGCCAGGCGTAACTGTTGTGGCTGTCTACGGCGGCGCGCCGATGGGCCCACAATTGAAAGCAATCCGTAATGGCGCACAGATTGTTGTCGCCACCCCGGGCCGTCTGTGCGACCACCTGCGTCGCGACGAGAAAGTCCTGTCGACCGTGAACCACCTGGTTCTCGACGAAGCTGACGAAATGCTCAAGCTGGGCTTCATGGATGACCTGGAAGTTATCTTCAAGGCATTGCCAGCTACCCGTCAGACCGTATTGTTCTCGGCTACCTTGCCGCAGTCGATCCGTGCCATTGCCGAGCGCCACCTGCGCGATCCGCAACACGTGAAGATCCAGACCAAGACCCAGACCGTTACCGCGATCGAACAGGCTCACCTGTTGGTTCACGCTGACCAGAAGACCTCGGCTGTATTGAGCCTGCTGGAAGTGGAAGATTTCGACGCCCTGATCATGTTCGTGCGCACCAAGCAAGCGACCCTGGACCTGGCCAGCGCCCTGGAAGCCAAAGGCTACAAAGCCGCTGCGCTGAACGGCGACATTGCCCAGAACCAACGTGAACGCGTGATCGACTCCCTCAAGGATGGCCGTCTGGACATCGTTGTGGCGACCGACGTTGCTGCTCGTGGCCTGGACGTTCCGCGCATCACTCACGTGTTCAACGTTGACATGCCGTACGATCCGGAATCCTACGTTCACCGTATCGGCCGTACCGGCCGTGCGGGTCGCGAAGGTCGTGCACTGCTGCTGGTGACTCCTCGTGAGCGCCGCATGCTGCAAGTGATCGAGCGTGTAACCGGGCAGAAAGTTGCTGAAGTTCGCCTGCCGGACGCCCAGGCAGTTCTCGATGCGCGCATCAAGAAACTGACCAACAGCCTGGCGCCGCTGGTTGCCGATGCCGAATCGACCCACGGTGATCTGCTTGATCGCCTGACCGCCGATATCGGTTGCAGCCCACGTGCCCTGGCCGCAGCCCTGCTGCGCAAGGCTACCAACGGTCAAGCGCTGACCCTGGCCGCGATCGAGAAGGAGCGTCCACTGGTGCCGAACAATGCACCACGTGGCGACCGTCCAGAGCGTACTGGTGATCGTCCGGACCGTGGTGATCGTGAGCGTCGTGCACCGATCCCGCTGGCCGAAGGTCGTGCTCGTTGCCGTACCGCGCTGGGTGCGCGTGACGGTATCGCTGCCAAGAACCTGTTGGGCGCCATCCTTAACGAGGGTGGCCTGGCTCGCGAAGCAATCGGTCGCATCCAGGTGCGTGACAGCTTCTCGCTGGTAGAGCTGCCGGAAGATGGTCTGGAGAAACTGCTGACCAAGCTGAAGGATACTCGTGTTGCCGGTAAGCAGCTGAAACTGCGTCGCTACCGCGAAGATTAATCCGCCCTTGGGCTGATTGATCTACGATAAAAAATCCCCGACTGGTTCGGGGATTTTTTTTGCCTGCTGTTTGCTTTCCAGGTTCAGTGGTCAGCCAAAACGATAGATGTCCATGCCCAGTGCGCCCAGGGTAAAACCTGTGTGCGCCACGCTGAACTCGCCGCCGGCACCGCGGGCAAAATACAGCGGCAACAAGTGCTCGTCACTCGGGTGACTGCGCACCGCGTTGGGCGCCTGTTGGCGGTAATCATGCAGCGCCGCTTCATCGTCGGCCGCCAGCTTGTCGATCATCCAGTCACGGAACTCACGGGCCCAGGGTTCGATGCTCTCCGGGCCGGCATGCCAGTCCAACTCTCGCAGGTTGTGGGTGATGCTGCCGGAGCCGATCAACAGCACGCCTTGTTGGCGCAGGTTGGCCAGCGCATGGCCGATCCGAGTCTGCAGTGCCGGGCCGGCGTGGCTTGGCAGTGACACCTGCACCACGGGGATGTCGGCCTGCGGATACATCAGCGACAACGGCACCCAGACCCCATGATCGAACGGGCGTTGCCCGTCCAGTTGTGCCGGCAGGCCGTCAGTCTTGAGCAGTTCGGCGACCTGTGCCGCCAACTCTGGCTGGCCGGGTGCGGGGTATTGCACGGCGAAGAGGGCGGCAGGAAAGCCACCAAAGTCGTGCCAGGTTTCTGGCTGGGTGCCGCTACTGACCCGCAGGTCCCGACTTTCCCAGTGCGCGGAGACAATCACGATGGCCTTGGGGGTTGGCAGCTCGCTGGCCAGGCGCGCCAGTGCCGGCCCGCTGGCGCCTGGTTCCAGTGCCAGCATCGGTGAGCCGTGGGAGATAAACAGGCTGGGGAACATGGAGGAGGTCCTGAGCGGTAAGATGACTACATCTTCAGTCAGATCATTGATCTAAATCTAATATAAGTTTTAGAGCTTATTGATCGAATTTTCAGGGTGATTTATGCAGCCGGAGTTTTGGCACAAGAAGTGGGCTTCGAACCAGATCGGTTTTCACCTGCCGCAAGTCAATCCGTATTTGCAGCGGCACTGGCCGGAGCTGGCGATCCCTGCGCGGGTACGTGTGCTAGTCCCGTTGTGTGGCAAGAGCCTGGACCTGCTGTGGCTGGCAGGGCAGGGGCACCAGGTGCTCGGGATCGAACTTTCGCAAACGGCTGTCGAAGACTTTTTCAGCGAGCAGCAGTTAGCGCCAGAGGTAAGTGATGCGGGCGCGTTCAAGGTCTATCGTGCCGGGGCCATTGAGCTGTGGTGCGGCGATTTTTTTGCGCTGACGGCGCGCGATGTGGCTGATTGTGCTGCGCTGTACGATCGCGCGGCACTGATCGCCTTGCCGCCACCAATGCGCGAGCGTTATGGCGCGCATCTGCAGCAGATCTTGCCGGCCGAGTTGCGGGGGTTGCTGATTACTCTGGATTACGATCAGGCGCAGTTGCCAGGACCACCGTTTGCTGTGGAGGATAATGAGGTGCAGCGGTCTTGGGGATGCTTCTGGCGCCTGCACATGCTGCAGGAGCAGGATGTGCTGGGTGAGAGCTGGAAGTTCCTGCGGGCCGGGGTGACACGGCTTGTGGAGCGGGTGTACCGGATTTCCCCCCGTTAGTCCGCAGTTGCCTATGCCTGTCTCATCGCGCGTAGGCAGCAACTCCCCACTCAAGACATATAAAAAAGGCCCGCATCGCTGCGGGCCTTTTTTGTTGTTACGCCAGACGGATCAACCGCGACGACGCAGTGCGTCGATACGCTCTTCCAGCGGCGGGTGGCTCATGAACATGCGAGCGAACCCTTGCTTGAGGCCACCGTTGATGCCGAAGGCATTCAGGGTGTCCGGCATGTGCACCGGCAGGCCTTGCTCCGAGCGCAGGCGCTGCAGGGCGCCGATCATGGCACTGGTACCGGCCAGGCGGGCACCGGCTTCGTCCGCACGGAACTCACGTTTGCGCGAAAACCACATGACGATCGAGCTGGCCAGGAAGCCCAGGACCAATTCAGCGAAGATGGTCGCGATGTAGTAGGCGATGCCTTGGCCTTCTTCGTTCTTGAAGATCACCTTGTCGACAAAGTTGCCGATGATCCGCGCAAAGAACATCACGAAGGTGTTCACCACGCCCTGGACCAGCGCCAGAGTGACCATGTCACCGTTGGCCACGTGGCCGATCTCGTGGGCCAGGACCGCTTTCACTTCGTCCGGCGAGAAACGTTCGAGCAAGCCCTGGCTGACTGCGACCAGTGCATCGTTCTTGTTCCAACCGGTGGCAAACGCGTTGGCCTCGTAAGCCGGGAAAATACCGACTTCGGGCATCTTGATCCCGGCTTCGCGGGACAGTTGCTCAACGGTTTGCAGCAACCATTGTTCATGGCGAGTGCGCGGCTGGCTGATGATTTGGGTGCTGGTGCTCATCTTCGCCATCCACTTGGAGATGAACAGCGAGAACAGGGAACCGGCGAAACCAAAGACCGCACAGAAAATCAGCAGCTGATTGAGGTTGAGATCAACCCCGTTGGCCGCCATGAACCCGTTGAAGCCGAAAAGGCTCAGGGTGATGCTGGCAATCAGCACGACCGCCAGGTTAGTGGCCAAAAACAGCAGGATGCGCATCATGGTTGTAGAAATCTCCTCATGCTAAAGATGTAGCTTACTGCGGGGTATATAAGGTGCTGCACCGGGCTATTCAACCGGGTGACTATTTCAAACTGTGTCCTACAGCCAGATTCCACTAGGTTGCAGGACATTTCTGGTATTGCTTCAAGCAATATTGGGCCAGTTTTTTCCTGCGCAACGCCCGTGATTGTTGGCTTGCAGCCACAAGCGAGCGAGCGCCAGCACACAAGGGGCAGAGAGTAGTCGAAAGGCGGGGGGATATGTTGCTGAATCAATCACCGAGGACGGGTTGCTACCCGCCTCGGCGACAGGTCATTTACTGGCGATAGGATTTCAGGAAGTTACCGATCCGGCCGATGGCCATGTCCAGGTCGTCGAGGCGGGGCAGGGTCACGACACGGAAATGGTCGGGCCACGGCCAGTTGAATGCCGTGCCTTGCACCACCAGCAGTTTTTCCGAGAGCAGCAGGTCGAGCACGAATTTTTCGTCATTGTGGATCGGGCAGATTTTCGGATCGATCCGCGGGAAGGCGTACAGCGCGCCCATCGGCTTCACGCAACTGACTCCGGGAATGTCATTGAGCAGCTCCCAGGTGCGGTTGCGTTGTTCCAGCAACCGGCCCTGTGGCAGCACCAGGTCGTTGATGCTCTGGTAGCCACCCAGTGCCGTCTGGATCGCATGCTGGCTCGGCACGTTGGCACACAGGCGCATGTTGGCCAGCATGTCGATGCCTTCGATGTAGCTCTGGGCGTGTTGCTTGGGCCCGGAGATGGCGATCCAGCCGGAACGGAAACCCGCCACCCGGTAGGACTTGGACAGACCGTTGAAGGTCAGGCACAGCAGGTCCGGGGCCAGTGAGGCGGTGCAGATATGCACAGCATCGTCGTAGAGGATCTTGTCGTAGATCTCGTCGGAGAACACCACCAGGTTGTGCTGGCGCGCCAGTTCGAGCATGCCCAGCAGGACTTCGCGCGAGTACACCGCGCCGGTCGGGTTGTTCGGGTTGATGATCACCAGGGCTTTGGTGTTGGGGGTGATCTTGGCCTTGATGTCTGCCAGGTCAGGGAACCAGTCAGCTTGTTCGTCGCACAGGTAATGCACCGGGTTGCCGCCGGCCAGGCTTACCGCAGCCGTCCACAGCGGGTAATCGGGCGCCGGCACCAGCACTTCGTCGCCGTTGTTGAGCAAGGCCTGCATCGACATCACGATCAGCTCGGAAACGCCGTTGCCCAGGTAGATGTCCTCGATACCGACACCTTCGACCTGCTTCTGCTGGTAGTACTGCATGACGGCCTTGCGTGCGCTGAACAGGCCTTTGGAGTCGCTGTAGCCCTGGGCGGTCGGCAGGTTGCGGATAACGTCCTGGAGGATTTCATCAGGCGCTTCGAAACCAAAGGGCGCCGGGTTGCCGATGTTCAGCTTGAGGATGCGATGGCCTTCCTCTTCCAGGCGTTTGGCGTGCTTGAGCACCGGGCCGCGAATGTCATAACAGACGTTGGCGAGCTTGTTCGATTTGCTGACCTGCATGGCGATGTGTTCCCGAAAATGAACGATCCAGACGTTGTATGAACTACCGTACTGGGAATCCTGCGTTCTCACACGAGCCCGGCGCCTCGGAGCGGTGCACCAAAATCCGTTTGAATGCGTGTAACGCGGCTGCCAGACTGGCGTTTGACGAGGCGCAATCATACGTGCCGCCCGATCCGTGGAAAAGGTACAGATCGGGCTTTTTCAGTTGCTGAGGTAGGACAATGGAAAAGATCCAGAAAACCCTGGAAGAATGGCGGGCCATGCTCGATCCAGAGCAGTACAACGTGTGCCGTCTCAAGGGCACCGAGCGACCGTTCTCGGGCAAGTACAACGCGACGAAGACCGCGGGTGTCTATCATTGCATCTGCTGCAACGTGCCGCTGTTCGACTCCCGGGCAAAGTTCGACTCCGGCTGCGGCTGGCCAAGTTTCTACGAGCCGATCGGCGCGAGCGCCATGGTTGAGATCCGCGATGTCAGCCACGGCATGATCCGCACCGAAGTGGTCTGCGCCAAATGTGAGGCGCACCTGGGGCATGTGTTCCCGGATGGTCCGCCGCCTACCGGCCTGCGTTACTGCATCAACTCCGTGTGCCTGGACCTGGTGCCGCGCGACTGAGGCAGGTGCTGGCTGGCTGGCGAAGGTCTGGTGCAGGCAGCCAATCCCGTTAGCCAGCCGGTGCTCCCGGTCGGTTTTTCGGCCAATTAAGTTGCGCACAATTCAATTGCTCGCTATGTTTATTGTATCTGCCTATTATTCGGAGCCCGTCCCATGACCGACAACCTGCTCGACATCCCGTGTACCACGATCAAAGGGGAACAAAAGACCCTTGCCGATTACGCCGGCAAGGCGGTGCTGGTGGTCAACACAGCCAGCAAATGTGGCTTTACCCCGCAGTACAAGGGACTGGAAGCGTTGTGGCAGACCTACAAGGATCAAGGCTTGGTGGTGCTCGGTTTTCCCTGCAATCAGTTCGGCAAGCAGGAGCCGGGCAACGAGGGGGCAATCTCTGAGTTCTGCGAATTGAATTTCGGTGTCAGCTTTCCGCTGTTCAAAAAGATCGACGTCAATGGCAGCGACGCCCATCCGCTGTTTGTCCAGTTGAAGAAGCGCGCCCCCGGCGTGTTGGGGTCCCAGGGCATCAAATGGAACTTCACCAAATTCCTGATCGGTCAGGACGGCAAGCTGGTCAAGCGTTTTGCCCCCGCGACCAAGCCGCAAGACCTGACGCGCGAGATTGAAGCACTGCTCAAATGAATGATCTGTCCGTTGATTCTCTGGCACTGGATGACCAGCTCTGTTTCAAGCTGTACGCGGCCTCCAGGGCGGTGATCCGGGGCTACAAGCCCTTGCTCGAGCCCCTGGGCCTGACCTATCCGCAGTACCTGGTGATGCTGGTGTTATGGGAGTGGCAGCAGCAGCCGCCCGAGCAACCCACGGTCAAGGCGTTGGGCGAACGCCTGGCGCTGGATTCCGGAACCCTGACGCCCTTGCTCAAGCGCCTGCAGCAGATGCAGTTCGTCCAGCGCCAGCGCTCGGCCCGGGACGAGCGCGAAGTGCACCTGAGCTTGTCGCCAGCCGGTGTTGCCCTGCGTGAACAGGTGGGGCCGCTGAAGTCCAGATTATTGTGCGACAGCGGCTTCGACCTGCAGCAACTGACGCAATTGCGCGCGGGCCTCGATCAGTTGCTGGAGCAGATCAAGGGGCTTTCCTGAGCGGTATCCACAGGTCCAGCAGCGCGGCCAGTTCTTCGCGGCGAAAGGGCTTGGCCAGGTAATCGTTCATCCCGGCCGCGCGACAGCGCTCCCGTTCCTCGGGCATGGCATTGGCGGTCAAGGCGACGATCGGCAGGTCCGGCCAACGACCGCTGCGCCGGATGTGCCGGCTGGCTTCATAACCGTCCATGACCGGCATGTTGCAGTCCATCAGCACCAGGTCAAAGTGGCCGAGTTCCAGTTGGTCGAGCGCCTCGGCGCCGTGGGACACCACAATCACGTCGCTGCCCAGTTTGCTCAGCATGCCTTTGGCCACCAGCTGATTGACCGGGTTGTCTTCCACCAACAGGATTCGCCCCCGGCGTGGAGGTGACGGCGAGTGATCGGGCGTTGGGCTATCCCCAACGTGTTCCATGTTCAAGGCGCGACGCAAGGTCTGGTACAGCGCATTGCGCGCCAGTGGACGGGCCTGTTGCTGCAGAGGAGCAAGGGCGGCGCTTTCTTCGCTGGGCATGAAGTTGCCGTAGGCGGTCACCAGCAAGATCGGTGCGGCGAACCTCGAGCGCAATTCGAACAGGCAGGGTGGGCAGTCAGTAATCAGTACATCGGGGTCCAGGTCGTGCAGTGAGTCATCGAGGCTGCGCTGTTGGTAATCCAGGCCCCATCCGGGCAACAGGCTGCGCAACAGCTCGGCCAGGCCACTGCTGGCCGACGTGATGGCCACGACCTTGCCGTGCAGGCGAGCCGGCGGTGTGGCGCGAGTGTGCGCTGGCAGTGGCAGGTCGGCGCAGAACTGGCTGCCAAAACCCGACTCCGAACTGATGCTCAGTCGGCCCTGCATGGCGTTGCACAGGTTGAAGGTCAGGGCCAGCCCCAGCCCGGTGCCGCCGAACTGACGGGTAATGCCGGCGCCAGCCTGGGTAAAGGGTTGGAAGATCTTGACCTGGGCATCCTGGGCGATGCCGATACCGGTGTCGCAGACTTCGATCCTGACGCCATCCTCCCGTGTACAGAGGCGCACATCGACCCGGCCGAAACGAGTGAATTTGAGGGCGTTGGATAGCAGGTTACTGACGATTTGCCGAACCCGTGTCGGGTCGCCAATCACCTGGGCGGGAAACTGCGGATCGATCAGGCAGGTCAGCTCGACGCTGGGTGCAGCGTTCTGCGAGAGCAGGTTGGCGGTGTCTTCGATCAATGAGCCGAGGTCGAAGGGAATGTGTTCGAGTTCCAGTTGGCCGGCATCGAATTTCGACAGGTCGAGAATATCGTTGAGCAGTTCTACCAGCACTTTGCCGGAGTCGTGGGCAATCGCCAGTTGCTGGCGCTGCTCGGCATTCAACGGGCTGTCGAGGGACAAGGCGATCATGCCCAGCAGGCCGTTGAGGGGCGTGCGGATTTCATGGCTCATGTTGGCCAGGAACACCGAGCGCGCCTGCGCCATGTCCAAGGCTGTCTGGCGCGCGATCTGCAGTTCCTCGTTGGAGGCCGTCAGGCGCCGATTGATCGCTTTCAGCTCGGCGGTGCGCGACGAAACGATGGACTCCAGTTGCCCGAGGTAGTCAGTCAGGCGATTTTCGGCGGCGCGCCGCTGCTGGATTTCCGTGGTCATACTTTCGAACTGCTGGTTGGCCACCCTGACCAGCACCCCGATTTCATCGTTGTGATGGTGCACCGGGCATTCCAGCGGTGGTTGCTCGGCGATGCGCGGGTCACGCTCGCTCAGCTCGCGGATGACCCGTACCAGCGGCTTGGTCAGCATCACATAAAATAATGCCAGGAGAATGCCGCTGAGGATCAGGCTGCGGGCGAAACCGTTGAGCAGGGTGACTTCGGCCCGACGCAAGAAACGGCTGCCGAAGGCGTAGGTATCGACTTCCAGTGCCAGGGTACCAAGGGATTCATCGGGCAGGTGTTCGAGGAACAACCGCTCCTTGAACTGGCGATCGGCACCAAACAGGAAGTCACTGATCACTCGGTAGGTACTGGCCGAAGGGGCACGTTTGACATTGGCCAGCACGGTATTGTTATTGTCGGTCAGTTGCGCGCCAATCACCGCAGGTGAGCGCAACAGGCCAAGCGTCAACTCCTGGGCCAGTTCGGCGTCGATGTTGTAGGCGATCCGGGAGGCGGGACTGTGGCTGATTTCCAGCAGCGACAATATTTCCCGGTTGATGGAAGCATCTTCGCTGGCATAATCGATGCCTATCTGCAGCAGACTCAGCAGCATACCCAGGACAAAACCGACCAGCACGGTGAGCTTGGCTTGCTTGTAGGACAGGCGGTTGGTGAACTTGATATCCATTGGGTGCGCAGCCACTTTCGTTTCCCTTCTGGGCCAAGCATAGCTGATCGTTACCGGATTTTGCCGACGCGTGCAGCGCTCTGGCTCGCGACCCGGGACGGTGTCTGGCGCCAGGAACGGGTTGGTCTGCCCATCATTACTGTGAACTGCCTTGAGGAGAAGACGTGGACTCTCGATTGAATGCCTTTCTTGAACGCGCTGATGCGGTTCTGGCTCGTATCGAGCCGCTGCTGCCAGCGCCACGCAGTGCCATCGACTGGACACAATGCCTGGCTGCCCGCTGGCAGCGTGAGGGACGCAGCGGTTTTCTGCTGCCACTTGAGGTCAGCCTGGATATGCGCCTGAGCGACCTGATCGGGGTCGACAAGCAATTGGAACAGTTGGGCCGCAATACACGCCAGTTCCTCGATGGCATGCCTGCCAACCATGCCCTGCTCTGGGGCTCGCGAGGGACGGGCAAGTCTTCGCTGGTGCGCGCGCTGTTGGCCGAGCATGCCAAGGGCGGGCTGCGCTTGATCGAGATCGAGCGAGATCACCTGGCGGACTTGCCGCGGGTGGTCGAGCAGGTTGCCAAGCTGCCGCAACGCTTCGTGCTGTTTTGTGACGACCTGTCCTTCGAGGCGGGCGAGGGCGATTACCGAGTACTCAAGAGTGTGCTCGACGGCTCGCTGGAGCAGGCCCCGGACAATGTCCTGTTGTATGCCACCTCCAACCGGCGTCACCTGGTGCCGGAAAAGGAGAGCGATAACGAGAACTGGAAAAGGGTCGACGGTGAGCTGCACCCCAGTGAGGCGGTGGAGGACAAGATCGCGCTGTCGGATCGTTTTGGCCTGTGGCTGTCGTTCTACCCGTTTACCCAGGAGCACTTCCTCAACGTGGTCGAACACTGGGTCGGCGAGTTGGCCACCAAGGCCGGCCTGGCCTGGCAACGGGATGAAGAGCTGGAAATCCTCGCGGTGCGCTGGGCTACTGGCCGTGGTAACCGCAACGGGCGATGCGCCTATCAGTTCGCCCGCTATTGGGTCGGGCTCAAACTGTTGGAGCAGCAGGCATGATTGATTTGCAAAACAGCGGCGCAGGCCTGGAGGGTTATGGCCTGCTGTGCGCACAGCTGGAGTCGTTGCTGGCCGATGAGCGAGATTTTATTGCCAATGCCGCGCAGTTCTCGGCGTTCCTGTTCAATCAACTCGATGACCTGAACTGGGCCGGCTTCTACCTGAATCGCAATGAAGAGTTGGTGCTCGGGCCGTTCCAGGGCCAGATAGCCTGCGTGCGGATCCCCTTTGGTCGCGGTGTTTGTGGCGCTGCAGCGGCCACGCTGACCACCCAGCGCGTGGAGGATGTGCATGCGTTCGCCGGGCATATTGCCTGTGACAGCGCTTCGAACAGTGAGTTGGTGGTGCCACTGGTCAAGGACGGTCGACTGATCGGCGTGCTGGACCTGGATAGCCCGTCACTGGCGCGCTTCAGCGTCGCTGACCAGGCCGGTATCGAGCAACTGGCCGCGATCTTCCTGCGCCTGACCGACTGCTGATCAGCTAACCAGGCCTGCTTTGGCGAGCAGGCTTTGTCGGTCCACGGCATCGATTTGTACCGGGTCGAGGTATCTGTCGGCGTACTGCTGATAGATCTGTTCCTCGATAAACAGGGCAAACAGCTGCGGGTCGATATGGGCATCACGGCACATGAACGCCATGATGCCGAGAGCCTCACTGAGGGTCTTGGCCTTCTTGTAGGGGCGGTCTGCGGCAGTCAGCGCTTCGAAAATATCGGCAATCGCCATCATCCGCGCCGGCAGGCTCATCTGTTCCCGTGTGAGTCGTCTCGGATAGCCGGTGCCGTCCATTTTTTCGTGATGCCCGGCGGCAATTTCCATGACGTTGCTTAAGTGCCCGGGGAAGGGCAGGTGGCTGAGCATCAGGATCGTCTGCACCATGTGATGGTTGATGATGTAGCGCTCCTCGCAGGTCAGCGTGCCGCGGGTGATGCTCAGGTTGTACAGCTCGCCACGGTTGTATTTGTGCGGCGGAACGTCGAGTTTGAAGCCCCAGGGATTGTCCGCGGGCATTAGCTCTGCACTGTTGCGTTCGAACAGGTGTTCGGGCTTATCCGCCAGCAGCGGCTCGCTGACCGGCAGCACGGGAGTCGGGGTGCGAGCCTGGCGGCGGTTCTCCTCCCAGGACAGCCCCAGCCGGTCATCCAGCGTGCGGGTCCAGGTGCGTTGGGCAATGTTGTGCAGCCGTTGCAGGTCGCCTTCGACCATGGCCTCGCCCCCCAGGTTACTGCGGGCGACAAAGGCAAAGTCGTCGTCGAGGGCGGCGAGGCTGGCGTCGCGCGTTACAGCCAGTGTCTGCCCGTCGCCACCTTGGGCGAGCCCTTGCCAGTAGTCGATCCAGGCATCGCGCTTGAGTACTTCGAAGCGGGTGCGGATTTCATGCAGGCGGTCGGTGAGGGTCTCAAGCTTGGTGGCTTTGTCGACCACGTATTCAGGTGTGGTGACTTTTCCACAGTCGTGCAACCAGGCGGCAATGTGCAGCGCTTCCCATTCATCGTCGGTGGGGTTGTAGCGTTCGAATTCCGGGGCCCGGCTGGCGGCGGCGGCCTGGGCGAGCATCAGGGTCAGGGCGGGTACCCGCTGGCAGTGGCCGCCGGTATAGGGACTCTTGGCATCGATCGCTCCTGCCAACAACTGAATGAAGGCGTCCAGCAGCTGTTTTTGCTTGTGCTGCAGGCGCTGGCTTTCGATGCTCACGGCCGCAGCGCCGGAGACCGCCTGGATAAAGGCGATCCGGTCAGGGCGCAGCTTTTCGAGGTCCGCTTGCGCACCGCTGTCGGCCAGCAACAGGATCAGCACGCCGACGGTTTCGTTATGGCGATTGTGCAGGCGAATGCCGATCAGGTGCACGCTGGGGCACTGCAGCGCCAGCATTACACTTTGCAGATCGCCTGCCTGCTCGAATCCCAGAGTCGTCACCAGGGCGTTCTGGCTCGCCAGTGGGTGCAGCCAGGCAGGGGCCTGCGTGTCGTCAGGATCATGACTCTTGACGTTGAATGCCGAAAGGTCGCGTGATTCACCCTCGATGAACAAGCCATGGGGCTGGAGGCGGTTGCCTTCATTTTCCCGCAGGTATATCAGTCCCGCCTGGGCCTGGCCTATCTTCACGGTTTCCGCCAGGACTCGAAGCAGCAGCGGCTCGAAGCGGGTTTCCGCCGATAGGCTGTCGGTGATTTCAAAGAAGCTGGCCAGGGTCGCTTTCATGCGCGCCATGGAGACGCTGAGTTGGTCGACTTCCAGCACCGGCGAGCGGCGTGCAACCGGGTAGTTGAAATCAAAACTGCGAATCGCGTCGGCTTCCTGCACCAGAGCCCGTAATGGCTTGACCAGGATACGCGAGGTCAGCCAGCCCAGTGGCACACACAGTAACAAGATGGCCAGGGTCAGTAGGGCGCCCTGCCAGCGCATTCGATAGGCATCGACCAGCAACTCCTCTTCGGGAACCATCACTGCCAGGTTCAGTCCCCGCGGGCCACCTTCCTGGATGCTGCTGCGAGCAAAGATCCATTGGCGGTTGCCGACCTCCAGGCGATTGCCACTGGCCGGGTGCATAAACAGGGCTGCCAGGGCCGGGCTCAAGTCCTTGACCTTGGCCAGGTGGGCCTTTTGATCATCGATGATCAGCTTGCGGCTGTCGGGGTAGGCGACGGCATTGCCGTCGCCATCGAACAGCACGACTTCGGTGCCGGGTGTTACCTGGTGCTTGGCCAGGGTGGCGGACAGCTGGGCCAGGGTCAGGTCGGCGCCCACCACGGCATTGGGGCCGCTGTGGCGGGCGAGCGTCGTGCCGATGTTGTGGGTCGAAAAGAAGATGTAGGGTTCAGTGGTGATCTGTTCTTCGCTGCTGTTGGCCCGGTCGAACCAGGCCCGGGTGCGAGGGTCATAGGCCTCCTGCGGATTATCCAGGCGCCCGATCTGGTTCAGTGTCGCGTCATAGAACAGTGATTGTGAGCGGGTTTGCCCGGTGAGGCTGTCACGATCGATGCTCCAGACCTGAAAGGCGGCTGCATCAGGTGCCTGCAGGGTTTTTTTCAGGGCATCGCTGCGTAATGGACGGACCATGAAAAAATCGCCATCGGCATAACCGACGTACAGCGATGCCAGCTCGGTATTGTCCCTGAGGGATTGGCTGAAGGGTTTGAGCAGGGGCAGCCGGTGCGCCAGGTCTGTTCCCTGGATCGCGGCGCTTTCTGCCAACAGGCTGAGCAATCGTCGAATGGGCTGGTAGGTGGTTTGCAGGTCCCTGCGCACGTCCTGGTCTATGCGTTCGAACAGCTTCTCACTGCTGGAGAGGATGATCTCGGTGGTTTGTCGATAATTGAAAATACCCAGCACAACGCCCGTGAACAGCAGCAACAGGGTGAACATCACGCTGATATGCACGTGCAGCGGCAATCGGCGTTTGTCCGGGCGCGGTGGGCTGGGCATTGCAGGCTCTCCATAGTCGATACGCACGGCTCAGCCAACAAGCATAGTTAATGGCACAACGGTCTGCTGTGAATCCTTGAGGCTGTCCGAGCGCCAGGGCCAGCAGGGTTCAAACTGTGGCCCGGGAGATGTCAGGTCGAAGATTGAGCAATCTCTCGTTGCAGTGCCTGCTCCAGTTCCAGCATGGCCTGCTGTATCGCCTCGGTGCAGGTCGCCAGCCTGGCCTCGGTGAACGCTTCGTGGCACATCCGCTCAAGTGCCTCACAGCTGTCCATCAGTCTGGTGGCCTGGACGATGCGGGCCGCGCCTTTGATTTTGTGGGCGATATCGATGAATCCCTCGCGCCCGCTGGCCGGCGACAAGTCGAGCAGTTCTTGGCGATCGAGGCGGTTGCTGTTGAGCAACTCGGTGAGCAGGCGCTGCACCAGTAAGGGGTCGCCACCGGTCAGTGCTTGCAGGCTCTGCAGGCTGAAGGCCGGTTCCTCGGTGAGAGGACGCAGGGTCTCCAGGCATTGGCTGAGTGTCGCCAGGCTGATGGGCTTGAACAGGCAATCGTTCATTCCGGCCTGGCGACATCGAGGTTTTTCCTCTGGCTGGGCGTTGGCAGTAAAGCCGAGCACCGTACACGGTGGGCGTTGTTCATCGTGTTCGATCCTGCGGATGGCCCGCGCCAGTTCGTAGCCATTCATCACCGGCATGTTGCAGTCGGCGATCACCAGGTCGAAATGACCCTCTTGCCAGGCCGCCAATCCTTGCGCACCGTCGTTCGCCGTGACCCAACGATGCCCCAGGAACCCCAGTTGCTGGCTCATCAGCAGCCGATTTGCCGGATGATCGTCGACCACCAGCACGTTCAAGCAGGTCTGGCCAGGTGCGACCAGCGCCGGCAGTGGCTCCTGCACAGTGGCGCCTGGCAGCGGCGTCATGGGCAGGTCAACCCGGATCTCGGTGCCGACTCCCGGTTGGCTGCTCAGTTGCAGGTCGCCGCCCATCATTTCGCACAGGCTGCGGCAGATCACCAGACCCAGGCCGGCTCCGCTCCTGGCCATTTGGCCGGTGTTCTGCGCCTGGGCGAAGGGTTCGAACAACAGGCGCTGGTCGTCCGCACTGATGCCGACCCCCGTATCGGTGATGTACATGACCATCTGCTGCTGGTCGGCGCCCTCGACCGTCACCAACCGGACCTTGATGCTGACTTTTCCCTGCTCAGTAAACTTGATGGCATTGCTGATCAGGTTGGACAGAATCTGTTTCAGGCGCAGAGGGTCGGTCAGCACATCCGGCTGCGCCGTCGCGTCGGGAAAGTCGAGGCTCAGCGTCAGTTTCTTCTGCCGCGCGAGTCCGTCAAAGACCCGTATCACCGCTTCCAGGGTGACGCCGAGATTGACCCGTTCGGGCGCCAGGCTCAGGCGGCCGGATTCGATTCGGGCAATGTCGAGAATGTCACCGATGAGCTCCAGCAGGTCCTTGGCCGAGTTATAGGCCACTTCAATGGCGGGACGATCCTGCAGGCTATGTTCATCGCGTTCGAGGGTCAGTTCGAGCATACCGATCACGGCGTTCATCGGCGTACGGATTTCATGGCTCATGGTGGCCAGGAAGGTGCTCTTGGCGCGGTTTGCTTCATCGGCGCGCTCTTTGGCGGACCTGAGATCATCAAACAGCTGGCGTCTGTCGCTGATGTCGATCCAGCCGCCGATAATTCCCTGGACCTCTCCCGTGGAATCCCGATAGGGCAGGATCCAGTGATAGATCGTCAGTTTTGTGCTGCCGATGTGCAGGGTGCGATCGAGCAGCATCGGCACGCCCTCGGCCATCACTCGCTGATAGTCCGCCTGGTATTCCCCGGCTTCAAAGGCGTTGCTCATGGAGCCTTGCATGACGGTTTTGCCGATCACCTCCTCGCGTTTGGCGCAGAAGGTTTCCAGATAGCTGTCATTGCAACTTTTCAGCACCCCCTGGCGGTCGCGCACGTAGATGGGGTGGGGCGTGCCATTGACCAGCGTGTGCATGAACTCGAGCTGGTCATTGAGGGCGCGCTCAACCTTTTGCCGCTGTTTGATCTGGCGACGCATGTGGGCGTTCCAGGCCAGGAGCATGAGCAGTACCAGGCTGCTGCCGATCACCAGTTGGTATAGCTGGCGCTGGTAGTTGCGCCAGGTGCCACTGGCCGGACCCATGTAGCCACGCCAGCGGCTGTTGATGATCCCCAGTTCGTCCGGGGCGATACTCAGCAGGGCCTTGTCGAGGATAGTACTCAACTCAATCGCACCACGGGCGGTGGCCAGGGAAACTGCGGCTTGCTGTGTGCCGACCGTTGCGCTGATCTGTAGTTGGTCCTCGAACAACTGCGCGGCGATGAAGTAGTTGGCGATGATCAGGGATTCAACCGCGCCCTGGACCTGGCCCTTGGCAAGCAACTCCACGGCGCTGAAGGCGTCCTGCGTTTGCACCAGGTGGATACCCGGGTGTTCGCGTTGCAGGTAATCACGCAATGGATTGTTTTCGGTGATTGCCAGGCTCTTGCCACGCAGTTGCTCGAGATCCGTCGGGCTGCCGGGGCTCTTGCTGCTCAGCAGTACATAGGAGCTTTCCAGGTAGGGGCGGGTGAAGCTCAGGCGTGTCTCGCGCTCGACACTGGGGGCAATGGCGGCAATCAGGTCGACGCGGTCCTCCTCAATCAGGTTGAGCATGGCGCGTTCGCTTGGGCTGCGATGAAGCTCGAAACGCAATCCGGTGCGCAACCTGATGAGCTCCAGCAGGTCGGCGGTGATCCCCCGCAGGTTGCCATCGGAATCAAAGAAGGTCAGCGGTGCAAAACCATCGTTGACGGCCACTCGCACCACTGGATGTTGCGCCAGCCAGCGTTCTTCACGATTGCTCAACTGCAGTTTGCGGTCAGTCAGCAGGATGTCACTGCCGGCGCTCCAGCGTTTGGCGATGTCTTCTCGCTCACGGGCCGGCACCCTTGCCAGGACCGTGTTGATGAGGTTCAACAACTCCTGGTTGTCCTGCTTGACGGCAAAGCTGAAACCATAGGCCTCGTGTTTACCGAAGTTGGCCATCCTGACGTTTTTCAGATAGCCCTTGTTGATCGTGAAGTGAGTGGAAATTGTATCGCCCAGAAACACGTCAGCCTGATCGAAGGCCACGGCATTGATCGCATTCTGAAAGGACGGGTAGGGTGTAATGATGGCGTTGGGGTACAGGGCCGTTACCTCTTCCAGAGGCAGGTAGTGGTAGACCATGCTCAAGCGCATGCCGGCCAGGCCCTCGGTCAGCGAGCGGGTTTCGGTCTCCCGGGTGACCAGGACCGGTTGGTCTATGGCGTAGGGGATCGACAGCGCGATGTTCGATTTCCTGGCTTCATAGCCGTTGGCCGTGCCCAGCAGGTCTACATCGCCGTTTTCCAGTGCCTGGATGGCGGCTTCTCGGGAAGGGTAGCGCCGGATCTGGATAGGCAGGCCCAGGGTGTTGCCGATGATACCCGCGTAATCTGCGGTGAATCCTTCATAGTCCTGGCCCCGGATTGTCAGGTCGAATGGTGGATAGTCGGGTGCCGAAGTCCCCAGGACCAGTCCGGGTCGGTCTTGTACCCACTGGCGCTGTGATAGATCCAGCTCAACGTCCATGGGTTTGGTCGTCGAGCGACTGAGCAGTGAGTAATTACCGATTTCTGGGTCTGCCATGCAGGCAGAGGCACTCAGGCAAAGTCCGACACTTAAATACAACAAATAGTCCTTTAAAGAACTGGGCATCCTGTCTCTCACACTAAAGCGTTGCGTTTTGCCATTTCGATGAGTTCCACCAGAGATTGTGCCTTGAGCTTTTGCATGAGCCTTTTTTTGTAGGTGCTGACAGTCTTGTTGCTGAGAAACATCCCTTTGGCAATTTCCTTGTTGCTGCGGCCTTGGGCAAACAATTGCAGGACCATCAGTTCGCGGTCATTGACGGAACGGAACAAGTCGAGTTCGGCGTTCAGTTCGTCATTGCTGCGCGAGGGGTTCAATGCCTGGCTGGGGAAGTAGTGATAGCCGGAAAAAACGGCGTTGATGGCGCTTACCAACTCGCTCAGGTCTTCCTGTTTGCAGACGTACCCGCATGCACCGGATTGCATGCAGCGAATGGCGAAAAGTTCCGGGCTCTGTGCGGTCAGTACCAGGGTTTTCAGGGGCGTATTCATGCTGTTGAAGCGCGAAAGAACTTCCAGACCATCCAGTTTTGGGATGCTGATATCGAGAATAATCAGATCAGGCATGCATTCGCGAACCATTTGCATGGCATCGACGCCGTTATCCGATTCCCCGACGACTTTGTAACCTTCATGTTCCAGCAACATACGAACGGCGAGACGAATGACGGGGTGATCGTCGACAATAAAAACGGTGTTCATAATCAAGTCCCATACGTGCGCAAATAAAGCGAGCACCTTAGCTCAGATAGCAGTAGCGACGTATGAACCGAGGGGGGCAGGAGTGCAATATAGGACGAGTCCTACATAAGAGAAGGCTAGGGATTACGCAGTAGGAAGGAATATCAGGAGGAAGTCTGCTGTCGAAAGCCTATGTTTAAACTTGTAAGTTGTAACGGGAAGGACGCTTGTAATTGGGTGGGAGACTCAGGGGGGGGCAGTAGTGACGATGCTCAGCGATTACGCTGCTCTGACATCAGCAGGTTAATAAACTCGGTTTTTTTCAGCGGCTTTGCCAGATAACCGAGTAAGGGTAGTCGATGTTCATCAGCGGCTTTTTTCAAAGTGTTTAATTCCCGGCTGTCAAGGCTGCTCAGGAGAATGGCTTGTTGTATTAGTCCCTGCAGGCTCGCAATACCAATCAGTTCCAGGCCGGGAAGATCTGGAAGGCATTGGTCGCAGAGTAGCAGTTCAAAAGGTTGATGTGCCAGATTCATCTTTTGTAGTGCATTGTCGGCAGTGTCGGCGGTAGTGACTTGGGTGAAGCCGTAACTGTTAAGCAAGCAAAGTGTTGCCCTGAGTTGAAAGGGGTGGTCTTCAACCAACAGGATGCGTAAGTTGTAAGTTAACATTTGGCTTTCCTGGAAGAGAGATTGGCCTTGGGAGTGTCGGCGTTAGCTTTAATAGGAGATGGATTATCTTTTTTCTGTTGCTGGATATCTACCGCTGTATTGATTTTTGATCATAGTGTTCAGCATAGAAGCGAAGTTGTATGTGTACCGATACTCTCGTCGTCATTCAATTCGACGCTAACCGTAGGATGATTCCTGGGAGGCGCCGAGGACTGTAATCACCCGTCGCGGCCCAAAGAGGTGGCGCGACGGGTGCATGGGTCACGGTCGGCTGGAGCGTCCGGTCATCTCCATGGCCATTTCGCTGGCATAGCTGTCGGTCATGCCGGCTATGAAGTCGATCATGCGTAGAAACGAGGCATGTAGCGGACCGTGTGGATCGGGTGCGTTATTACCTAGCAGATCGAGAATGCGACGGTTCTTGAATGAGGCCGTACCGCCGCCGTGTTGCTCCAGCGCCGCGCCACAGAAGCCGTTCAAGAGTATTTCCAGCGTGGTGTAGGCGCCGATTTCATGCAGGGTCTTGCGTTTATCCTGGAAGATTTTCTTGCGGGCCATGTCCTTGGCATTCAATACGCAACGTTTGGCCGGGCCATGCATGTGCTCTACCAGGTCACCTTGCAGCGTGCCCGCCAGCAGGGCGTCCTGTTGCTCGACGAAGGCCCGCGCCGCGGCGTTGGTCAGGTGTTCAATGGCCTTGCCGCGCAAAATCGCCAGCTTGCGCCGGCGTGAGTCAGAGGGGCCAAGCTGGCGGTAGGTTTCCGGCAGGTCATCGCCCACCAGTCCGAGCAACAGCGATTCGACCTCGGCATATTCCAGCAGCTCCATTTCCAGGCCGTCTTCCAGGTCGATCAAGGCGTAGCAAATGTCATCCGCAGCCTCCATCAGGTAGACCAGGGGATGGCGGGCCCAGCGTTGTTCCTCCAGTTGCGGCAGACCGAGCTTCTGGGCAATTTGTTCGAGCAGGGGCAGTTCGCTCTGATAACAGCCGAACTTGTGTTTCTTGTAGCCCAGTGAGTCGGCGTGTCGTGCGGTCCAGGGGTACTTGAGGTAGGTGCCAAGGGTGGCGTAGGTCAGTCGGGTGCCGCCATCGAACTGGTGATACTCCAGTTGAGTCAGTACCCGGAAACCTTGCGCGTTGCCCTCGAAGTTGAGGAAGTCGTTACGTTCCACTTCACTCATTGCATCCAGCCAGCCTTTGTTCGCGGCTTGCTGGAACCAGTAGCGAATGGCGTCTTCGCCGGAGTGGCCAAAGGGTGGATTGCCAATGTCATGAGCCAGACAGGCCGATTGCACCACCATCCCCAAGTCACTGGGCTCGCACCAGTCGGGTAGGGCACTGCGGATGGTTTCACCGACGCGCATGCCCAGCGAACGCCCCACGCAGCTGACTTCCAGCGAATGGGTCAGGCGCGTGTGGATGTGATCGTTGCTGTGAACCGGGTGGACCTGGGTCTTGCGGCCCAGGCGACGGAAGGCCCCGGAGAAAATCACCCGGTCATGATCCTTGTGGAAAGGGCTGCGGCCAAGTTCTTCCGGACTGTGCACAGGTTTGCCGAGGCGTTCACGGTTAAGCAGGGTCTGCCAATCCAAGGCTGATCTCTCCGTCAGGGAACTGATGCGCTAGCTTCCCGGTTCAAGCGCCAGGCTGCAAGCCCGACCGAAGCTCTCGGGCAAGAGCTTCGGTCGGGCTGACATGATGTGTCGATCAGTCCTTGCGTGAGCTGCCCTGTAGCACCATACGAATCAGTGGCAGCAGCGTAGTGCCCAATCTGACTAGGCGGGTGGCACTGCGTATGCCGCCGCCCTTGGCGCCCTTGCCCGTCAGAAAGCCGAGCAGGGTAACCGCTGCCACTCCCCACAGCGGCGCATGCTTGATGCCCAGGCCGTCTTGGAAGCTCTGGCCCATGCCCCGTACACGCTGCAGCGGCTGCAACAATTGTTGCGACTCGTGACGGATTTCCTGGCGATGCATTTCCATGCGCAGGCGCAGCAGGGCCTTGCGCATTTCCTTGCGGGTACTGTTCTTGGGGATTTCAGGCAGGTTCATGGCAGCAGGCGCTCCCGGTCATTGGCCAGCTCTTCGAGGGTCGCGTGGAATGGCGAGGACTCATCGAAAATTGCCGCTTTCAGGCGCATCCCGCAAAACAGCGCGGCGGCCGCATAGAACACGCACAGGCCAATGATCGCGGTCAGGCGGTAAGTGTCCCAGAGCAGAATCATCACCAGTGCCGAAATCCCCACCAGCAACAGCAGGGCGAACACCAGGGCCAGGCCGGCAAACAGCAACAGGCTGACGGTACGGGCTTTCTGTTCCTGCAATTCGATGCCGAACAGCTCTACGTGGCTGTGCAGCAATCCCAGAAAAGCGGCGCCCAGGCGTCGCGGCGAGGAGCCAGTACCAGTCTCGGACGAGCCGGATTCACCGATAGCCATATCAGCGCCGTGTCGCCAGCAGGCCGATCAGGAAGCCGACACCGGCGGCGATCCCTACGGACTGCCAAGGGTTGGCCTGGACGTAGTCTTCGGTGGCCGTCACGGCGGCCTTGCCGCGTTCGGTCAGGGAGTCCTGGGTCAATTGCAGGGTTTCACGGGCACGCAACAGGCTCTGATGAATCTGGTCACGCAATTCGTCGGCTTGATCGCCAGCCAGGGTCGCGGTGTGCTCGAGCAAACGTTCGGTGTCGCTGACCAGAGTCTGAAAATCATCCATCAGGATTTCTTGAGCAGTCTTTGCTGTTTTGCTGGCCATGGTGATCTCCATAAGTGGCGTGTCAAAGGTTCGAGTATGGGCCTTGCACTAAGGTTCAGTGCAAATGACTGGTACAGCTTTTGCTATGTCCTGGTGCGCCGGGCGCTTCGATTGTCCTGAAACGGGCATGCCTGGCGAAAACCTTAACTCAAATAATAGAAACTCGCGGCAACATCGAAGCAATGATTGATCGCGTTGAAGTCTTTGCGCCAAAACGGTTCACCGTCAAACCGGGTTGAGACCAGGGAAAGTATCAACTTGGTGCGCGCACAGGCTCGACGAACTGCTTTGGTGCTATTTGCGGTTTGAAGGTCTGCCAATCCCATGGAAAATGTGCAAAGTGCAGTGGCCACCCTGGTCCATAGCTCCAATACCCTGTTCATCCTGATTGGCGCGGTGATGGTCCTGGCCATGCATGCCGGTTTTGCCTTTCTTGAAGTGGGTACGGTTCGCCAAAAGAATCAGGTCAATGCTCTGTCGAAGATCCTCAGCGACTTTGCGGTCTCGACACTGGCCTACTTCTTTATAGGCTACTGGATTTCCTACGGGGTCAATTTCCTGCAACCGGCCGCCGTGCTCAGCGCCGATCACGGGTATGGCCTGGTGAAGTTTTTCTTCCTGCTGACCTTTGCCGCCGCCATTCCAGCGATTATTTCGGGAGGGATCGCCGAGCGGGCGCGCTTCGTTCCGCAACTGTGCGCGACGGCGTTGATCGTGGCGTTTATCTACCCGTTTTTCGAAGGCATGGTCTGGAACGGCAATCTTGGCCTGCAGGCCTGGTTGCTGGAACAGTTTGGCGCCAGCTTCCATGACTTCGCGGGCTCCGTGGTGGTGCACGCCATGGGCGGCTGGCTGGCCCTGGCGGCAGTGCTGCTGCTCGGGCCACGTAACGGGCGATACCGCGAGGGGCGACTGGTGGCGTTTGCGCCGTCGAGCATTCCGTTCCTGGCCCTTGGCTCGTGGATACTGATCGTTGGCTGGTTCGGCTTTAACGTCATGAGTGCACAAACGCTGCAAGGGGTCAGTGGCCTGGTAGCGGTCAACTCGTTGATGGCGATGGTCGGCGGCACCATGGCGGCCCTGATCGTCGGACGTAACGACCCAGGGTTCCTGCACAACGGTCCCTTGGCCGGGCTGGTGGCCATCTGTGCAGGCTCCGACCTGATGCACCCGGTCGGTGCGTTGGTCACGGGGGCCATTGCCGGCGCCCTGTTTGTCTGGTGTTTTATCGCAGCGCAAAACCAATGGAAGATCGACGACGTACTCGGTGTCTGGCCACTGCATGGCCTATGCGGGGCCTGGGGCGGCATCGCCTGTGGGATTTTCGGCCAGACAGCATTGGGCGGTCTGGGTGGCGTCAGTCTGGTCAGTCAATTGATCGGCACCGCGTTGGGCATTGTCATCGCGCTACTCGGCGGACTGTTGGTATACGGCGTGATCAAGCGCCTGCACGGACTGCGCCTGAGCCAGGAAGAGGAGTACTACGGCGCTGATCTGTCGATCCACAAGATCGGCGCGGTCAGTCAGGACTGATGGTGGCCGCCCCGTGCTCGACGGTTTTTGGTGGCCAGCCTAGAATGAACACCCATTCTTTCGTGGTCCGTCTGTCATGCCCCCTGAATGCCAGTTGTTCGGCACCCTTGCCTGCCACCTGTGTGAACTCGCCGAAGCGGAACTGATGCCGCTGGTCGAGCACGGCCTGTTAGTAGAGCTGGTGGACATCGCCGATAGCCAGCAACTGTTCGATGCCTATGGCCTGCGGATCCCGGTGCTGCGCCGGGTCGATACCGGCGCGGAACTGGGCTGGCCCTTCGACGCCGAGCAAGTCGTCGCCTTCCTGCGCTGATACCTGGAGCCAGTTCAGCACCAAGCACTCCGTTTGTCGTGTCCCACGCGACATGCATTGGCACCCATCCGGATATTCGGTTACTGTATGTGCATACAGTTATCCGGGAGGCCGCCATGTCCCTCACCTTGCTCGCCAGTACCCAGCGCCTGCACTTGCCCGATGCCGATGAGCTGAGCCTCAGCGCCGTGCATTGTGCCGCCGAGGATCGAGGCCAGAACTTCTCCCTCGACCGAATTGTCGGCCTGGGCGCGCCCCAGGTACGTGCGGTGCTGGTGGAAGACGACAGCTTGCTGGGCTTTGGTATTTATCCAGGTGATCGCCTGATCGTCGATCGTTCGATCAGACCGGTTCAGGATCAGTACGTGGTGGCTCACCTCGATGGCGACAACGAATACTGCGTGCGCTTGCTGGCAGCCGACCCCAAGGGCGGGCTGCTGCTCAAGGCTGCCCGGCCCTCGGTGGCCTCGGTTGCTTTCGACGATCTCGACCCGGCCCCGATCTGGGGCGTAGTGCTCTGGGTGGTCAGCTATGTGGGACGTGGCTGAGGGCGGTCCAGCAAGCATTTGCATAAAGCGTCAGGCATCAGCGGGCGCATACGAAACAGGAGTGATACAGCATGGTCAATGTCGAACAGTTGAAAGCCAGCGTGAACCGGATGTCGGCCGACGTGGTGCGTGAGGCGGTTCTGGAGTTGCGGCTCGATGGCCTGGTGACGGAAGGGAAGACCCCATTCAACAAATTGCACTTCAATACCTGCTTTGCGGAAATCGAAGCCTTGTTCCAGCGCGCCGGGTATCACCGGCAACTGGATGTGGTGGGTTATCAGGGTTTGCTCTACGCGCTTTATGATCCCGGGCGCTGGGAAGCGGTGGAGGTATTGCGCTGGTTGAAAGAGTTCACCGAGGCTGCGGCCTTGCGCGAATCAATGGCCACCTGTGGGGCCTGAACCACGGCGGCACGGAATCTTCCCTAGGTGGGCTCCAGCTGTTGCTGGATAATGCTCGTCTGCATTAACCGCAAGAGCCTGTGTATGTCCACTTCATCATTTTCCGCCGCCCAGAGCCAGGCCAGCACGCTGTACCTGCCACCGGGTTCCTGGGTCACCGTGCTTGACTGCCTGTGCGAACACTTCAGTGCCATTGGGCGCGAACAGTGGCTGGACCGGATCGCCCGTGGTCGCGTCCTCGATGCCCAGGGCCAGGCGATTACCCTGGACCTGGCCTACAAGGAAGGCTTGCGGATCCATTACTTTCGCGAAGTGCCGGACGAAAAGGTCATCCCGGTTCTGGAAACGATCCTGTATGCCGACGAGCACCTGATCGTGGCGGACAAACCGCATTTTCTACCAGTGACGCCAGCGGGTGAATATGTCGAGCAGACCCTGCTGCGCCGCTTGATTCGCCGCCTGGACAATCCCCATCTGGTGCCGTTGCATCGCATCGATCGGCACACCGCCGGGCTGGTGCTGTTTTCCGCCAATCCGCAAAGCCGTTCGGCGTATCAGTCGCTGTTTCCAACCCGCAAGATCGACAAATACTACGAAGCCATTGCCCAGGCGTTGCCCCAGCTGGCATTTCCCTTGGTCCACAAAAGCCGGCTGGTGGATGGCGAACCCTTCTTTCGCATGCAGGAAGGCCCGGGGGTGAGTAACACCGAAACGGCGGTGCAGGTCCTGGAAAAGAATGGCGACCTCTGGCGGTACGGCTTGTCCCCGGTGACCGGGAAGAAGCACCAGTTACGGGTGCACATGACTGCGCTGGGGGCGAGCATCTGCAATGACCCGTTCTATCCGCAGGTACTGAAGGATGTCGAGGACGACTACGCCAATCCGCTGAAGCTGTTGGCCAGGGGGTTGCGCTTCAGCGATCCGCTGAGCGGTGTAGAGCGGGTTTTCGAAAGCCGGATCAGACTGGCCTGGTGAGTCTTCGCCATAGGAATTGCACAACAGGTTTTTCCGTCTCCCAGATACGACAACGCCCGCGCAGGGCGGGCATTGTCGTGCAGCCGTAGAGGCCGAGGGTTACAGCTCTTTAACGGTGCGAACCTGATCCTTGTTGATGCGGGTCTGCTTGCCGTCCAGTTGTTCGAACTCGTAGAAACCCGACTCGGAATCGAATCTAGGGCTATCGACAGACTGGATTTCGCGACCGTCATTCAAGGTGATGACTGCAGGCGAGGAGCAACCAGCAAGGGTGGCCAGGCCCAGAGCAAGCATGAAAGTAGCGAGGGTCCGTTGAGTCATGAGATGTCTCCGCAAATGAATTCTTTTAAGTACTGGACTTGAGACGTGTGACACGCCGGCAAGTTCCTTGGCGCCGTCATTCTGACACGCTGGCGTGCAGGCTTAACAGCTCGGGCGTATTGAGGTTGGCCAGGCGCTGATCATGGTCCGGGCACTGCATGGCCAAAGCACCCAGATTACGCATGATACGCCCAGGACTGCGCTCACCGGTATTCCAGGCGCTTTCAAACGCCTGCGCAAGCGCTACCGGGATCACGCATAACAACGGTTGCCAATGTTCACCCTGGCGCAGCATCAAGGGGGTGGCCGGGTGCTGGCTGGCGGCTGCGCGCATGTCGTGCACAAGCTGGGCATCAATGCGCGGCACATCGCACGGCAGCACCAGCAGATGGGCGTGCCGTGCCGCCGCCAGGCCCGCGCGAATGCCGGCCAACGGTCCAGGGAAGTCGGCAATCTCGTCGTGCACCAGTTGGTCGGCGTAGGCCGCGTACCGGTGCCGGTTACGGTTGCAGGAGATGATCAGGTCATCGGTCAAGCTGCGCGTCAGCCGGTGCAGATGGCTGATCAAAGGTTCGCCCTGCCACTCGAGTAAGCCCTTGTCCTGGCCGCCCATGCGCTGGCCGCGTCCGCCTGCCAGGAGCAGGATCGAGCAGGGTGGTAGCTGAACATTCAAGGGCATGGCGCTACTCCATCGGGGCGGCAAAAAAACAAGGCGCTGTGATATAACACCGGGCTGTTTCTCCTACAACTGGACGAGCCTATGAAAGCCAAGGCTGATGTACCTTTCGCCCCGCTGAACATCGCGGTGCTGACTGTCAGCGACACTCGCACACTGGACACCGATACCTCGGGACAGGTCTTTGTCGACCGTCTGGGCGCTGCCGGCCATCACCTCGCTGCACGGGTGCTGCTTAAAGATGACTTGTACAAAATACGTGCGCAAGTAGCCACCTGGATTGCCGACGACGTGGTGCAAGTGGTGCTGATTACCGGCGGGACTGGCTTCACCGGACGCGACAGCACCCCGGAAGCCGTCAGTTGCCTGCTGGACAAGCAGGTCGATGGCTTCGGCGAGTTGTTTCGCCAGATATCGGTGGCGGACATCGGCACCTCGACGGTGCAGTCCCGCGCGCTGGCCGGCCTGGCCAATGGCACCCTGGTGTGCTGCCTGCCGGGCTCCACCAATGCGGTACGCACTGGCTGGGATGGAATTCTGGCCGAGCAGTTGGATGTCCGTCACCGGCCGTGCAACTTTGTCGCCCATTTGAAGCAGGCGGCACCTTGTGAATCCCGTGGGTAAGCCTGGCAAGACCGGCAGCTTGATGCCAGTCGAAGTAGCATTGGCGCGCCTGCTGGAGATGGCCGAGGCTGCGCCGATTGTCGAGTTTGAGCACCTGCCGTTGGCGGCCGCTGAAGGCCGGGTGCTGGCCGAGGATCTGCTCTCGAGCCTCGATCTGCCGCCGTGGCCCAACAGTGCCATGGACGGCTACGCCGTACGCGTCGCCGACTGGACAGGCGAACCATTGCTCGTCAGCCAGAAGATCTTTGCTGGGATGGCTCCCGAGCCATTGGCTCCAGGTACCTGTGCGCGGATCTTTACCGGTGCCCCGGTGCCGGCCGGTGCGGACTGCGTTGAGATGCAGGAAAACACCGAGGTCCTGGCCGATCAGCGGGTGCGCTTCAGCGAGCCATTGCACGTCGGGCAGAACATCCGCCCGCAAGGGCAGGAGACCACCGTGGGCGAACGGGTGCTGAACGCCGGTACTCGCCTGGGACCGATCGAACTTGGCCTGGCCGCATCATTGGGCAATGCCGAGCTGCGGGTGGTCCGCAAAGTGCGGGTCGCCGTGCTGTCGACAGGGGATGAGTTGGTGGAGCCGGGGCAGGCACTCGGGCCTGGGCAGATCTACAACAGCAATCGGGTGCTGCTGTGCAGTTGGTTGCAGCGCCTGGGGTGTGAGGTGCTGGATGCGGGCATCTTGCCGGACAACCTGCAGGCCACCCGCGAGCGTCTTGCGCAACTGGGCAGCGTCGACCTGATCCTCTCCACTGGCGGGGTGTCAGTCGGCGAAGCGGATTTCCTTGGTATTGCGCTGCGCGAGGCGGGTGAATTGGCGTTATGGAAGCTGGCGATCAAACCCGGCAAACCCCTGACATTTGGGCACTTTCAAGGTGTGCCGGTGATTGGCTTGCCGGGCAATCCGGCGTCGACCCTGGTGACCTTCGCCTTGCTGGCGCGGCCCTATCTGTTACGACGCCAGGGCGTGACGGAGGTGACCCCGCTGCAGTTCCAGGTCCCGGCAGGGTTTGTCTGGCCCAAGGCCGGTAACCGTCGCGAGTACCTGCGTGGACGCCTGGAGCAGGGGCGGGCAATTGTCTATCGCAACCAGAGCTCCGGAGTGTTACGCAGTGCCGCGTGGGCCGAAGGGCTGGTCGAGGTGCTGGAGGAGCGCACCCTGGTCGAAGGTGATTGGGTGAACTTCATTCCATTGAGTGAAGTGCTTGGCTGATTCGCGCCACGCCCGTGCTGCAGCCCGGGTCTGGCGCATGCTTAGTTGAGTAGTGTCAGCAGTTGATCGAAGCGGCTGTTGGCAATCCAGCTGGCGAGACCGATGATCACGATGAGGATGCCGGTCGAGTAGGCAACCCTGTACCTGATAGCTTGCAACTCGTCCCGGGCCTGGTAAAGGTTCTTGTGCAGTGACTTGAGATGGGCCTCCAGTTCTGCGATACGAGGTTCCATGTCGCTTCCTTCGGCTGGTATGGACGTGCAACGGGTTGCCGAGTGTGGGTCGCCCTTGGGGGTTGTCGGTGCAGGTTTTTTTGTTGTGAAGCGGGTCAGGGTCTGGAGGGCGGTGCCATTCATAAGTATTCACTTCCTTGTGTATTACCGATCTGTTCCTGAGATGCCTGGACACAAGGTGTTCCAATATCAATTCAGCGTCAATTAGGCCGATTCGTCACAGGCTGTAAGAAAAAACTCGAAACTTATCGCGGTCGTTGGCTCTTTCAGTCGCGTGTGTGGTCAACATTTGCCAGAGGCCTTAGATCAACCGGGGAGATGACGATGAGTGAGCGCAAGGCGCTGTTGATTTTGCACGGTAAGCAGGCACTCAACGAAGAGGTCCGTTCGGCGGTCGAGGAAAAGCGCGAACAAGGCTGGGAACTGGCGGTGCGCCTGACGTGGGAAGCCGGGGACGCCCAGCGTCTGGTGCAAGAGGCACTGGCTGCGGGCTTTACCCGATTGATTGCCGGAGGTGGCGACGGTACCTTGCGCGACATCGCTGAAGCGCTGGCGGCGCAGACTGATCAAGCTAGCCTGGTGCTGCTGCCGTTGGGTACAGCCAATGACTTTGCGCGCGCAGCAGGGGTTTCCCTGGTCCCGCGAGAGGCGCTCGCGTTGCTCGACGTGTCGGCGCAACCGATCGACCTGGGGGAAGTGGGCGGTCAGGTATTTCTCAACATGGCGACCGGCGGATTTGGCAGCCAGGTGACGGCGAACACCTCTGAAGACCTGAAGAAGATGCTGGGCGGGGCGGCTTACCTGTTCACCGGACTGTCGCGCTTCAGCGAGTTGCATGCCGCCTACGGCGAGTTGCAAGGTCCCGATTTTCACTGGCATGGGCAGTTACTGGCACTGGGGATCGGCAATGGCCGGCAGGCCGGTGGCGGGCATGAGTTATGTCCGCAGGCGCTGGTCAATGACGGCCTGCTGGATGTCAGCATCCTCCCGGCACCGCAGGATGTCGTGGGCACGCTCAAGGATTTGTTGGCGGACGGTTGGGGCATCGACAACATGTTTGTCCGCGCGCGCCTGCCATGGGTCGAGATCAAGGTCTCGGAGGGGCTCTATATCAATCTTGATGGCGAGCCACTGGAAGGCGAGAGCCTGCGCTTTTCGGTGCGTCCTGGCGCATTGCGCGTGCATCTACCCGCGGACTCGCCTTTGCTCAAGGCGTGAACCGGGTCAGTCGTCGAGGCTGATGATGCGCTCGCGCACGGCAAATAGCACCAGCCCCGCCACCTCGTAGATCTGCAGGCGCTTCATGATCTGCGAGCGGTGGGTTTCCACGGTCTTGATACTCAGCCCCAGGCCGCAGGCAATCTCGCGAGTGGATTTGCCGCGTACGATCAGCCGCAGGATCTCCAGTTGCCGCGCGGTGAGGTTATGGCTATCAACGGTGGGAACCTGAGGGTTGTGGGCCCGTGCCAGCGCCTGGTCGATCACGGTGTGGGCGATGGCAGGGCTCAGGTAGCGTTCGTTGTTGCGCAGGGCTTCAAGGGCGTGCGCGAGCTCCGTGGCCGTGGTGTCCTTGAGCAGGTAGCCATGAGCCCCGGACTCCAGGGCGCGCATGACCAGCGTCGGATCGGTATGCATCGACAGGATCAGCACCTTGCTGTGCGGATGGACCGCCTTGAGCCTTTGCAGTGCGTCCAATCCGCCGACCTGCTTCATCGAGAGGTCGAGGACAATAATGTCCGGGTTCAAGGTCTCGACCATCTCCAGCACCTGGGCCCCATCGTCGGCTTCACCAATCACCGCATAGCCGGGAATATCCAGGACCAGCGCACGCACGCCAGCCCTGATCAGCGAGTGGTCATCTACCAGTAGCAAATTGCAAGTCAATGGGGAACCTTATGGGTGGCGGCTCGTTCGAGTGTGCGGGGTGCCCAGGGGAAAAGGGCGTCGATCCGTGTTCCCTTGACCGGGTCACTTCTGACGTCCAGCTTGCCGCCCAACTGCTCGACCCGTTCCGACATGCCCGCCATGCCACGCTGTCCTTCACGGCCAGGAAACGCGGCAGGACAAAAGCCCACGCCATCGTCACTGATCAACAGTGCCAGCCCCTCCGGGGTACGTTGCAAACGGACCAGCAGATTCTCGGCCTGGGCGTGGCGCAGCACATTGGTGATGGCTTCCTGGGTGACGCGAAACGCCGCGACCGCCATTTCTTCTGGAATGCCTGCCAGTTGCTGCTGGCATTCCAGGCTCCAGTGCAGGCTGTTGTTGGCCAGCGTCTTGAGCAGATGGGCGCGTAAACTGGCTTCCAGGCCCAGGCTCGACAGTTGCCGTGGATTGAGCACGACGCAGATGTCGTGCACCTTGCCCAAGGTGTCTTCCAGGGTTTCGCCGAGCAGGTTGCAGTGGCTGTGCAGTTCTGCTGGCAGGCGGCGCTTGAGCCATTCGTTTTGCAGTTTTGCTGCGGTGAGCAATTGGCCGATGTCGTCGTGCAACTCCCGGCTGAGTCGATGACGTTCGCTTTCCTGGACCTGCAGCAAGCGGTCCGCCAACTCGTGGGGCTGAAACTTGATGGCGCTGCGCAAGCGCAGGTATTGGCGCAATACGCCGATTGCCGCCGCCAGGCTCAACACCAGCAAGGCCAATGACACCGGGCTGGACAGGGAATAGGCCAGCAGGCAACCGATGGCAGTGCAAAGGCAAAGCAGCAGGGTCAGGCGTTGTGCTGCCTGTCGGGAGGGGCGCCAGTTCATGACTGATTTGAGGCTGGCGTGCATGGCGCAGGGAACCCATGAATGTTCGCTGTGGGCTGGCCGGTCAGGGTGATTGACTGGAGCGGGCGGCTGCAAAGCAGAGCAGTCTGAGGGGCAAGGTAGAGCCTTGCACTTCCCGTCGCCAAGGGCCGGGATTCAGAGTGTCATTTCTGTAGCGTCAATTAATTGGTGCGCATGTTACCACCTAAGGTGCGGTTGGTCGCGCTTGCGCACATCGCCCCGGCACGGTCTTGATGACGAGCTTTACGCCCGCCTGGTGGCCATGTTTGCGCAGGCCAGGCCGCTGGTCGGCCCGGCGAACGGAAAGGCCGCACAGTCGATTTGCGCCACGAATGCCTCAAGCAAAAACGCCTGCTCGGTGTTGTCGAGGCGCAGATCACCGGTATGTCGATCGACCAGTTCCAGTTGCCAGGCGATCAGCGTCAAACACTCCTTTAAAGCACCAAGTGCCTGGTCATGCAGATCGACTTGCCCCCGTACCTGGCTGAGTACGGCGTGAAGGGAGCGGGCAAATGTACAGATGGCGCCCAGGGCCAGGACGTCCGCGCGATTGGCCAGGGTCAGCAGAGTGCCAAGCAGGCAGTGGATGGCGTCCGGGTCGTTTTTGATCAATTGCAGGTGCGCCAGGCACTCCTCCGATTTTGCCAGCAGCATTTCGGCTTCAATCAGGAATTCAGGCAGTCGAGGGTTCCAGTTATTCCGTTCGATCAACATGCTTTTCTCCACGACTTCAAGTCAGGTAGGGCAATCGGGCGTCTGGTGAACGGGGCTAAGTTACTGTCTGCAATTGCACAAAGTCTGTAGGACGGTTCCGGTTTTTCCGGCAGGTCCCTACCAGTTACCCATAGGGCTACGGCGTTGGTGGCAGGGGTAGCACAACGAACATCGGCGACACGGCGTCGTGAGGCTCTCGCTGAATGTTTTGAAGGGGGGTAAAGAGGGCCTGGCGGTGGCTCCGCGATCAACAACAAAAGCCTGACTCCATTCATGCAATGAGAATGGCGTCACATTAATGGCTATTGGATATCACGAATATCAGGCGAGTCCCGATTGCATCTAGGGGTTTCCCTGATGCGCTACACGCAAGGCTGATGGGGGCTGTTCGTGGAGCACGTTACCCGGGGGAGATTCATTCAGTAGAGCATGATGCCAATATGACATCAATTTTTTTACGCGGCCCGTCTCTCCAGGGTCAAGAAGTGCAGGCCGCCGCCGATACCTTGCCTGAGTGAATTCATCGGTAAACCCAGGAGTCATAATGGCCGGCATTCTCGACACGGTAGATCAACGCACCCAACTGGTGGGTGAGAACCGCCTGGAAATCCTTATGTTCCGCCTGGCCGGTCGGCAGTTGTTCGCGATCAACGTCTTCAAGGTGCAAGAAGTCCTGCAGCTGCCCAAGCTGACGCTGATGCCCCATCGTCATCCATTTGTCTGTGGTGTGGTCAATCTGCGTGGCCAGACCCTGCCGGTGATCGACTTGTCCCAGGCCATTGGCATGCGCCCGCTGGTGCCGGGCCCCAACAGCACGATTATCGTCACCGAGTACAACCGTTCGGTTCAGGCGTTCCTGGTCGGCGGTGTGGACCGCATCGTCAACATGAACTGGGAAGCCATTCTGCCTCCGCCGACTAGCGCAGGTCGCCAGCATTACCTGACCGCCATCAGCAAAGTCGATGAACAGTTGGTGGAAATCATCGACGTCGAAAAAGTCCTCGCCGAGATCGTGCCCTACAGCACCAAGGTCTCGCGCGAGAAACTCGAGGACCCAGTACTCGAGCGTGCCCGCCATCGTGAAGTGTTGCTGGTGGACGACTCCAACGTGGCGCTGGCGCAGATGCGCGATACCCTCAGCCAATTGGGGGTGAAAATGCACATTGCCAGCGACGGCCTGAAAGCCTTGAAACTGCTCAAGAGCTGGGCAGACAGTGGGGTGGAGATGACCGAGAAGCTGCTGATGGTCTTCACCGACGCGGAAATGCCGGAAATGGACGGCTACCGCCTGACTACCGAGATCCGCAACGATCCGCGTTTGCGGGGGCTGTACGTGGTGCTGCACACCTCGCTATCCGGCAGTTTCAACGAATCGATGGTGAAGAAGGTCGGTTGCGACAACTTCCTTTCCAAGTTCCAGCCCGACAAACTGGTCGATGTGGTGCGCCAGCGGTTGATGCTCGATGAAGTCCCAGCCTGTTGAGTGGTAAGGGCGGGCGAGGCGGCCTGCCGACCTGCTAGCGATGGGGCCAGTCCATTCAACATCGATGGTGCCTGACACACCGTTATCGCGGGCAAGCCGCAAGCGGGCGCCCGCTCCCACAGGTTGAGTGGGTGTACCCAGAATCTGCGAACACCCAGAACCACTGTGGGAGCGGGCTTGCCCGCGATGGGGCCGGTCCATTCAACATCGATGGCCCCTGGCACACCGCTATCGCGGCAAGCCTTGCTCCCACAGGTTTGCTGGCGGTACACAATACTTGCGGGCAGGCAGATTTACTGTGGGCCGGGCGGCGCTCCGTCTACTCGCGTTGCCAGCCCCACAAAATCCGCACCTGCAAGGCGTTGGCAGCCCCCCGGCCTTTGATTCGGCGATCAAGCTCGTATAGGGTGGCGTTTTTGCCCATCAGGGAGCTGGCCATGTTGCGTCTGAGCGCGCTGTACCGTTATCCACTCAAGTCCGCCAAGGGTGAAGTCCTGCAACAGGCGCACCTGGACACGCTGGGGCTGGTCGGTGACCGTCGCTGGATGCTGGTGGACGAGGCCAGTGGGCGGTTTCTGACGCAGCGGGCGGTTGCGGCGATGAGTCAATTGTCGGCCCTGTGGAATGCCACGGGTGGCCTGACACTGGCGGCGCCTGGGCATTCGCCGATTGAGGTGGCCTTGCCGGTGGACGACGCCGAACTGCGTGGCGTGACCATCTGGCGCGACACCTTGCGGGTGCCTGATGCCGGTGACGCCGCGGCTGCCTGGGTCAGCGCGTTTATCGGAAAGCCCACGCGCCTGGTGCAAGTGCCCGAGGCGTTGGCCCGGACCACCCAGGCAGGCTATGGCAAGGATGACGATAAAGTCGCCTTCGCCGATGGTTTCCCCCTGCTGTTGATTGGCCAGGCTTCGCTCGATGACCTGGTGCAACGGGTCGGTCGGCCGCTGGAGATGCTCAGGTTCCGGCCCAATCTGGTGATCGAAGGCAGCCAAGCGTTTGCCGAGGACGGCTGGAAGCGGATTCGCATTGGCGATGTCGAGTTCCGTGTGGTCAAGCCATGCTCGCGTTGCATCCTGACCACCATCGACCCGCAGACCGGTGAGCGCAGTGCTGACCGCGAGCCGTTGGCAACCCTGCAGCAGTATCGCGCGCAAGCCGATGGTGCGATGTTTGGGCAGAATCTGGTCAACGACGCCAATGGGCGGCTGGAAGTTGGCATGCCGGTGACGATTCTCGAGTAATCCCGTGGGTGCAAAACGAAAAATGCCCGTGTCGCAGGACACGGGCATTTTTGTTGTAGCGCAATAACGCTTAGCCGCGGTATTCGCACAGGTAGGCGCTGTCGACCGCCACTTTGAGTTGGAACTTGCTGTTGGCCGGAACATTGAACTGGCTGCCGGCGGCGAAGGTTTGCCAATCGTCGCTGTCCGGCAGTTTGACGGTCAGGGCGCCGGAGACCACGTGCATGATTTCGCGCTGGCTAGTACCAAACTCGTATTCGCCCGCTGCCATGACGCCGATGGTGGCCGGACCTTCGGCAGTGCCGAAAGCAATCGACTTGACGGTGCCGTCGAAGTACTCGTTGACTTTGAACATGGGCGATTCCTCGAAAAGGGCTAAAAAGGCCGGCCAGTATGCACAAGGCCTTTTCGCCCGTCACCTGTTGCACTCAAGGAGTGGCGGGCAGGGTCAACGGTAATAAACGGGCGGTATTGCGCGCATCCTCGAGCGCCCGATGCTGTTGCCCGCTGAACTGCAGGCCGGCCAGTTGCAGGGCCGCATTGAGGCCCAGTGGCCGCTCCAGTCGGCGGGCCTTGGCAAAGCGCTGCTTGAGATTCATGTGCGGCACCCGGCTCAGGGCGCTGTCGAGTTGCAGGCGCTGCCATTCCTGGAGTAATTGTTTGCGATCGTAGTCGCCCCAACTGGCCCAGCCCTCCAGGCGGCTGTGATGCTGGCCGAGCCAGCGTTCGAACTGCAGCCAGACGTCTGCCAGCGGTTGGGCCGCGTCGATGTTGGCCTGGGTGATATGGGTCAGTTCCCGACAAAATGGGGTCAACAAGGGCCGTCGCAACGGCCGGACGAAGCGCTGGAAGTGATCCAGCTCGCGGCCCTGGCGGTTGACCAGGGTGGCACCGATTTCAATGATTTCCATCTCTTCGATAGGCCAGCCGCCATCATCAGTTGTCGCTTCAAGATCAATTACCAGCCAATGAGGCATCGCAGCTTTCCCGGTATCCGCGTACTGATGAGGCTGAGCGTAGCCAACCGCGGCGGTTCCGCCTAGGGACTTATTCAACCTCCAACAGAATCTGACGATTTTTCACCTGATCGCCCCGGCTGACCTGCAAGCGTTTGATCACGCCGTCGATGCCGGCTTTGAGCGGGTGTTCCATCTTCATTGCCTCCAGTACCAGGAGCAATTGGCCCTTGCTGACCTGTGCGCCTTCGCTGACCAACACATCGACGATCGCCCCGTCCATCGGCGCTTTCAGGGTCCCACAACTGGCGGCGGCCTGGCCACGCACCGGTGCCAGCGTCTGGTCTTGCAGCACCAGGGCGCCAGGACGGGTGCCCAGCCAGAGCTGGTCGTGGGCCAAGGCATAGGCACAACGCCGGCGGATACCATCGAGCTCCAGATAGGCTGAGTGCGGGCTGATCTCCAGCAACTTCAGGTGCAGTGTTTGCGCGGCCACCTCAATGCGCAACTGACCTTCGGCCAGCACCGTTATCTGCGCAGACCAACGGGCATCCTGCAGGCCGATCTGCAGTTGCAGCGGGGCACTGGCATTGTTGCGCCAGCCCGTGAGCCCTGCGCCGTGCACCTGGGCGGACTGCTGGTAGAACAAGGCCGCGGCGATTGCCAGTTCTTCGGCGCTGGGGGTGTGGGGGTGCAGGCTTGGGTGAGCGCTGAAATGCTCGGGGATAAAGCCGGTACTGAACGCGCCAGCGATGAACTGCGGATGGTCCAGCAGGGCGGCGAGCAAGCGCTGATTGGTCTGCACCCCCAGCAGGACCGTGTCTTCGACTGCCCGCAACAGTTTGCACCGCGCCTCTTCGCGGGTAGCGCCGTAAGCGATGATTTTTCCCAGCATGGGGTCGTAGAACGGGCTGACCTGCTGCCCTTCGAGCAGGCCATGGTCAATGCGCACCCCTTCTTGCAGCGCCGGCAACCAGTGGTGGATACGCCCGGTCTGTGGCATGAACGCCTGCGCCGGGTCTTCGGCATACAGGCGCACCTCCATGGCATGCCCCTTGAGTTCGACCTGTTCCTGGCGCAACGGCAGGGGTAATCCAGCGGCGACCTGCAGTTGCCAAGCCACCAGGTCGAGACCGGTGATCAGTTCGGTGACCGGATGCTCGACCTGCAACCGGGTGTTCATTTCTAGGAAGTAAAAGTGCCCCCGGCTATCGAGTAAGAACTCCACGGTGCCGGCACCGACATAATTGACCGCGCGCGCCGCCTTCAGTGCGGCTTCGCCCATGGCCTGGCGCAGCTGTGGGGTCATCACCGGGCAAGGCGCCTCTTCGATGACTTTCTGATGGCGGCGCTGGATGGAACAGTCACGCTCGCCGAGATAGATCAGGTGGCCGTGTTGATCGCCGAACAACTGGATTTCAACGTGGCGCGGAGCGATCAGTGCCTGCTCCAGAATCAGCTCGGCACTGCCAAAGGCATTCAGGGCTTCGGAACGCGCGGTGCGCAGTTGCGCCACTAGCTGGTCGGCCTCGTGCACCAGGCGCATGCCGCGTCCACCACCACCGGCGCTGGCCTTGATCATCAAGGGATAGCCGATGCGCTCGGCTTCGCGCGCCAGGGTCTGATCGTCCTGCTCTGCGCCCTGGTAGCCGGCGATGCACGGCACGCCCGCAGCGAGCATGGCGATTTTCGACAGGCGTTTGCTGCCCATCAGTTCGATGGCCTCGGGGCTTGGGCCGATAAAGGTCAGCCCGGCGTCGGCGCAGGCTTGGGCGAACGGCGCGTTTTCCGAGAGGAAACCGTAGCCGGGATGGATCGCGTCGGCCCCGCTGCGTCGTGCTGCGTCGAGGATCGCCTGGGCATTGAGGTAGGACTGGGCCACCGCAGCAGGGCCGATGTGCACGGCTTCGTCGGCCAGTTGCACATGCAGGGCGTCGGCATCCGCATCACTGAAGACGGCCACGGTGCGATAGCCCAGGGCCTGGGCGGTGCGCTGGATGCGGCAGGCAATTTCACCGCGGTTGGCGATGAGAATTTTGCGCAGGGTCGGCATGGTCGGGTTCCCATTGGTGAGTGCGGAGTCGGTAAGGGCCTGCTTGCGATGTTGTCAGGGCGCCCAACCTGGTTTGCGTTTCTGGACAAACGCCAGGGTGCCCTCGACGCCTTCTGCGCCTGTCACTGCAGCGCTGAACCACTCGGCGGCCTGGTCGAGCAATGGCCCCAACGGTTGTTCGGTGCTGGCCAGCAGCAGGGCCTTGGTCGCGGCATTGGCCTCTGGAGCGCAGCACAGGACGTGCTCGAGTACCGCGTCCAGGCGTTCGGCCAAGGCTTGCGCATCCTGCTCGACAAAATGCACCAGGCCCAGGCGCCGTGCCTCGTGCCCGTCAAAACGCGCCGCCGTCAGGGCCAGGCGCCGGGCCTGGGTCAGGCCGATACGCCGGACCACAAAGGGCGCGATCTGCGCCGGTAGCAGCCCCAGGCTGGTTTCCGGCAGACCGAATTGTGCCTTGTGGTCGGCCAGGGCAATGTCGCTGACACAGGCCAGGCCCAGGCCGCCGCCGAGTACTGCGCCCTGCAACACACAGATCAGCACTTGAGGCGCGTGCTGGGCTTCTTCCAGCAACGCGCCGAAGGCCCGGTTCAGTTCCCGGTAAGCGTCTGCGCCCTGGGCTCGGGCGTTGGCCATGTCTTTCAAGTCGCCGCCGGCACAGAAATGCCCGCCGGCACCGCCCAAGACCAGTGCGCGTACCTGCCGGTCATCGCGGACCGCCGCCAGCACCGCACGCAACTCGGCGACCATCTGCAGGCTCATGGCGTTGCGGCAATCGGCGCGGTTCAGGGTGATGTGCAGCACGCCACTGTGCAGTTCCAGCAAGAGGGTCTGGCAATCGGGCAGGGTGCTCATTTTTTCTTCCCGGGCAGGGTACCCATCAGCTTGCAGATAATCCCCAGCATGATTTCGTCGGCACCGCCGCCGATCGACACCAGGCGCACGTCGCGGTAGGCGCGGGCCACCGGGTTGTCCCACATGAAGCCCATGCCGCCCCAGTACTGCAGGCAACTGTCGCTGACTTCCCGGCCCAGGCGACCGGCCTTGAGCTTGGCCATGGACGCCAGGCGGGTGACGTCCTGGCCTTTGACGTACTGCTCGGTGGCTTGATAGACCAACGCCCGCAGGCACTCGATCTCGGTGGACAGTTCGGCCAGGCGGAAGTGGATGACCTGGTTGTCGATCAGGGCATTGCCGAAGGTCTTGCGTTCCTTGCAGTACTCGATGGTGCTGTCGACGCAGTACTCCAGGCCCTTGATCATGTTGGCCGCGCCGAACAGGCGTTCTTCCTGGAACTGCAGCATCTGCATCATGAACCCGGCCCCTTCGTGGCCGATGCGGTAGCGTTGCGGCACGCGCACGTCATCGAAGAATACCTGGGCAGTTTCCGAGCTGCGCATGCCCAGTTTGTCCAGGTGCGAGCCGAGGCTGACGCCCGGCGTGTTCATCGGCACCATGATCAGCGACTTGTTGATGTGCGCCTTGTCGTCGGAAGTGTTGGCCAGCAGGCAGATGAAGTCGGCACTCGGTGCGTTGGTGATCCACATCTTGCTGCCGTTGATCACGTAGTCGTCGCCGTCCTTGCGCGCGGTGGTCTTCAACCCGGCGACATCGGACCCGGCGCCGACTTCCGAGACGCCAATGCAGCCGACCTGTTCGCCGCTGATGGCCGGACGCAGGAACTCCTCGCGCAGTTCATCGGAGCCGAAGCGCGCCAGCGCCGGGGTGCACATGTCGGTCTGCACGCCGATGGACATGGGGATCCCGCCGCAGTGAATGGTGCCGAACTCTTCGGCCGCGACTATCGAATAGCTGTAGTCCAGGCCCATGCCGCCGAATTTTTCCGGTTTGCTGATGCCCAGCAGGCCGAGTTCGCCGGCCTGGCGAAAAATCTCGTGGATCGGGAAGCGCCCGGCCTTCTCCCACTCATCGACGTAGGGGTTGATCTGGCTGTCGACAAACTGGCGCACGGTACGGCGCAGGGCTTCGTGTTCCTGGGTAAAGATCATTGTTGTTGTTCTCCTTTGGCCGGACTAGAACCGGGCGACACCAAAACTGTTGGGTTGCAGCTGACGAACCTCGGCCTCCTGGCAAATATCCAGCAGGTAGCCCAGCAGCGTGCGACTGTCCCGTGGATCGATCAGCCCGTCATCCCACAGGTTGGCACTGGCGTAGAGGGCGGTGGACTGGCTGTCGAGTTTCTGTGCGGTGACCTGCTCCAGCATGTCGAGCATCTTCGGGTCCGGGACCAGGCCATCCTTGAGCTGCCTGGCCTCGGTGACAATACGCAGCACCTTGCCGGCCTGGGCGCCGCCCATTACCGCAGTGCGGCTGTTGGGCCAGGCGAAGATGAACCGCGGATCGAGTCCCCGGCCGCACATCGCGTAGTTGCCGGCACCGTAGGAGCCGCCGACCACCAGCGTCAGCTTCGGCACCCGGGCATTGGCCACGGCCTGAATCAGCTTGGAGCCATGCTTGATCACCCCTTGCTGTTCCGACTCGGTGCCGACCATGAAGCCGGTGGTGTTGTGGAAAAACAGCAGCGGAGTCTGGCTCTGGTCACACAGCTGGATGAACTGCGCCGCCTTGCTCGCGCCTTGCGGGGTGATCGGGCCGTTGTTGCCGATAAAACCACAAGGCCGGCCCTGGATTTTCAGATGACCACACAGGGTCTGCTGGTCGAACTCGCCCTTGAACTCGAGGAAGCGCGAACCGTCGGCGATACGCGCGATGATTTCGCGCACGTCGTAGGGTTTTTTCGGATCGGTGGGAATCAGTCCCAGCAGATCCTCGATGGGGTACAGCGGCTCATCGAAGTCGGTGCGGGCGGGCAGTGGCAGACGGGCATTCCACGGCAACAGGCTGACGATCTCGCGCACCAGACGCAGCCCGTCGGCATCGTTCTCGGCCAGGTACTCGGCGGTGCCGGCGGTCTGCGCGTGCATTTCGGCGCCGCCCAGGGCTTCATCGGTGGCGATTTCCCCGGTGGCAGCCTTGAGCAGCGGAGGGCCGGCGAGAAACAGCTTGGCTTTGCCGCGCACCACCACCACGTAGTCCGAAAGCCCGGGCTGATAGGCGCCACCGGCGGTGGCCGAGCCGTGCACCACGGTAATCTGTGGCAGCCCCATGGCCGACATCCGCGCCTGGTTGGCAAAGCTGCGCGCGCCTTCGACAAAAATCTCTGCGGCGTAGTTGAGGTTGGCGCCGCCGCTTTCGGCGAGGGTGATCACCGGCAGTTTGTTTTCCATGGCGATCTGCTGCAGGCGCAGGGATTTTTTCAGGCCGCTGGGGGAAATGGTCCCGCCCTTGATCGCGCTGTTGTTGGCCACCACCAGTACCCGCACCCCGGACACATAACCAATCCCGGCGATCAAGCCGCCGCCTGCCTGGCAACCGTCTTTGTCGTCGTGCAATTTATAGCCGGCCAGGCTCGCCAGTTCGAGAAACGGCGCGCCGGGGTCCAGTAGCAGATTCAAGCGTTCACGCGGCAGCAGTTGTCCGCGCCGGTCGAATTTCGCCTTGGCCTCGGCGGCCTTGGCCAGCAGATTACGTTCCAGTTGGCGGACCTGCTCGATGCTGGCCAGCATCGCCTCGCGGTTCTGCGCGAACTGCGGGCTGTGGGGGTCGAGTTGGGATTCGATCATTGGCATCGCTTAGTCCTCGTCCTTGAGTACATCGGGCAGGAAGGCGCGGTGAAAGCCATTGAAGGACTCGCTGTGCTGGGCCTTGTGCAATGGCCACGCCCGACTGCCGAGACTGGCTGCACCGTCGATGCGCAAGGTGCTGCCGCTGACAAAGGCGGCCGCAGGACTCAGCAGGAACACGATGGCGGCGCTGACTTCCGATTCGCTGCCAATGCGCTTGAGCGGCACATGCTCGCGCAGGGTCGGGATCACCGCCTTGAACGCGCCTTCATAGGTGTCCATGCCGCTGGACGCAATCCAGCCGGGGGCCACGGCATTGACCCGGACCCCGGCGTAGCCCCATTCGAAGGCGGCGGTCTTGGTGAAGTTGTCCATGCCCGAGCGCGCAGCCCCCGAGTGGCCCATGCCCGGCATGCCGCCCCACATGTCGGCGAGCATGTTGACGATGGCGCCCCCGGTCTTGCACATGGACTGGTTGAACACCTCCCGGGCCATCAGGAAACCGCCCACCAGGTTAGTGCGCATCACCGTCTCGAAGCCTTTCTGGGTGATCGACGCCAGTGGCGCAGGGTATTGGCCGCCGGCGTTGTTGACCAGGCCATGAATCGGGCCGTGGGTCTTGAGCAGTTGGCTGACCAGTTGCTTGACCGCTTCCTCCTCACGAATGTCGCAAGCTTGCCAACTGGCCTGGCCACCGTCGGCGGCAATTTCGGCGGCGACCTGCTGCAGTTTTTCCGCCTTGCGCCCCACCAACAGCACGTGGGCGCCAAGGGCTGCCAGCTCGTGGGCGGTGCAGCGGCCAATGCCACTGCCGCCACCGGTGACAATGATGTTTTGACCGGCAAACAGCTCGGGTTTGAAGATCGAATCAAAAGCCACGGCGACAGCCCTCTAGTTGACTTGGTCAGCGATGCTTTGCGGCACCGGAATCTGGATTTCCAGCAGTTGCTGGGCGAATGCCTTGCCTTGTGGATCGATCCGCAGGCTGGCCACGCCACCACCGCCAAGGGCGTTTTCCAGGAGGAAATTGAGGCTGTGGCTGCCCGGCAGGTACCAGCGCTCGACGCGCCCCAGGAGCGGGTCGAGCACGTGGCTCATCCAGTCCACGACCACCTCGGGAGTCAGTGCTTCGGCGATCCACGGCAGGTATTCGGGGGCGCGGGCCATGACCCCGATGTTGCTGTGATTGCCCTTGTCACCGGAGCGCGCCACCGCCAGTTTCACCAGTGCCACGCTGGCATCGGCACGGCCTTGGGGTTTGGGGGCAATAAAGGGCAAGGGCAGGTCAGCGCTGTCGAGGTGATCGAGGGCGGGCAGGGTGCAAGGGTGGCGCTGGCCTTGCAGGTCGATCTGCAGGGTGCAGGCGTTTTTGTCGATAAGGAACGAGAACAGGCGGATCAGCGGGTAGACCGTAGGACGGCCGCCGACAATGCCGGTCAGGCCCGGCGCCATGCCGGTGGCAGCCTGGGCGATTTCCCGGGAGAACAGGATCAGTGCCTGTTTGTTCGGATGCCGTACCGCGAGCTTGATCACCACTTCGCGGCTGTCCTGGCGTTGCCCGTGAGGACCATAGGTGGCCTCGCTGCCGAGCAGTTCGATGTGCACTTCGCTATAGGGTGCCCAACCGCGCTGACTGAACATTTGCCCGGTCTTGTTGATGATCGCCTCGCTCACCCGGCGCGCCTTGGCCACGGCGTCGATCCCGGCAATCAAGCAACTGGCGGTGCAACGGAAACCATCCGGGTAGGTGGCGCTGACCTTGTACTGCGCCGGTGCCGGCAAGCCTTTGGCGCCGTGGACCTGGACCCGGTTCGGGCCCTGCTGCTGGAGTTTGACCTGGCTGAAATCGCAGATTACGTCCGGCAGCAGGTAAGCTCGTGGATTGCCGATTTCGTAGAGCAATTGTTCGCCCACACTCAAGGGCGTGACCAAACCACCGGAGCCTTCGGGTTTGCTGACAATGAACTGGCCGTCGGCGCTGACCTCGACCACGGGGAAACCGATGTGCTCGTAGTCCGGCACCTGCTGCCAATCGGTGAAGTTGCCGCCGGTGCACTGTGCGCCGCACTCGATGATGTGCCCGGCCAGTGCTGCCTGGGCCAGGCGGTCGTAGTCGTGCCACGCCCAGCCGAACTCATGCACCAGTGCTGCGCTGACCACCGCGCTGTCCACGACTCGCCCGGTGATGACAATGTCCGCCCCCAGGCGCAGGGCTTCAACAATGCCGGGAGCGCCAAGGTAGGCGTTGGTCGATACGCAGACGGGCGGCAGGGGCGCTGCGCTGAACATCTCGCGCACGCCACTGGCGGCCAATTGCTTGAACTGCGGTTGCAGGTCATCGCCCAGCAGGACGGCGATCTTCAGGGGCACGCCGGCCTGGTCGCAGGCGTGCTGCAAGGCGGCGGCGCAGGCCAGTGGATTGACTCCGCCGGCGTTGCTGATCACCCGAATGCGCTGTTCGGCGATCTGCCCGAGCAACGGACTGAGGACCTCGACGAAGTCGCTGGCGTAGCCGGCCTGGGGATCCTTCATGCGCGCCCCGGCCAGCAATGACATGGTGATTTCTGCCAGGTAGTCGAAGACCAGATAGTCCAGGGCGGCGCCTTCCACCAGTTGAGCGGCAGCGGTCGAGGTATCCCCCCAAAAGGCACTGGCACATCCGATACGAACCGTCTTGTTCATGGCAAGCCTCCGACAGAAGTGTTTCGAGACTACCAAGCAAGCGCTTGGTTTGTAAATCCCGGGCAGGACTTTTACCCGAGCGCTTGCTTGGTTTCCTTCGGCGGCTTAAATTGCCCGCGCCAGCCACGGCATTTGTGGTGTGTGCGTTGGGTTCGAGCGACTGTAGGAGAGAATGGGTGGACGAGCAAAAAGCTCTGCTGGTAATGCGCGAGTTGGTCGACAACGGGCAACTGACCGATCCGGACAGCGCTCGCGGCAAACTGCTGCAGATGGCGGCCCACCTGTTTCGCAACAAGGGCTATGAACGCACCACGGTGCGCGACCTGGCCAGTGCGGTAGGGATTCAGTCCGGCAGCATTTTTCATCACTTCAAGAGCAAGGACGAAATCCTGCGCGCGGTGATGGAGGAAACCATTCGCTACAACACCGCGTTGATGCGCGCCGCCCTGGCGCAATCCACCAGCGTGCGCGAGCGAGTCCTGGCGCTGATCCGCTGCGAGTTGCAGTCGATCATGGGCGGCAGCGGCGAGGCGATGGCGGTGCTGGTCTACGAATGGCGCTCGTTGTCCGAAGGCGGGCAGGCCCAGGTGCTGGCGCTGCGCGACATTTACGAGCAGATCTGGCTGCAGGTACTGGGAGAAGCCAAGGACGCGGGGCTGATTCGCGGGGACCTGTTCATCACCCGTCGTTTCCTCACCGGTGCATTGTCCTGGACCACCACCTGGTTTCGCCCCGATGGCAGCATGAACCTCGATCAGTTGGCCGATGAGGCGTTGATTCTGGTGCTGACGCAAGCATGACGATTTGGGCAAAACGCATTAAATAGCCACCATCGCGTTGTCTTAGTGGGCGAAACCGCCTAGCTTAATCCAGGTGGGTCTATTTTCAGGGGTGGTGTTGGTTGATGTATTCGCCAGTTCGGATGGCTTCGCGGATGTTGTTGATGGCGCTAGGTGCGCTGTCGGTAGCGCCGAGTTCGGCCGCACAACTGGTGCGCATCGGCGCGGCGCATTTCCCGCCTTACACCATTCGCCCGGAAACCGGCGCCGATACCGGTCTTCTCGCGCAATTGATCGTCGCCCTCAACCAGTTGCAGGGCGACTATCAATTTGTCCAGGTGCCCACCTCCATTCCGCGCCGCTTCGGTGACTTCAAGCAGGGCCGGATCGACGTGGCTATCTTCGAGAATCCCCAGTGGGGCTGGAAGGATGTCCCGCACACCGCCGTCGACATGGGCCTGGAGGATGCGGAGGTGTTTGTCTCGCAACTGCTCCCTGAGCGCGCGCAAAGCTATTTTTCCGACCTGCAGGACAAACGCCTCGCGCTGTTCAATGGCTATCACTATGCCTTTGCCGACTTCAATTCCGACACTCGCTATCTCGCCAGCCGCTACAACGTGACGCTGACGTATTCCCACGACAGCAACCTGCTGATGGTGCTGCGCGGTCGTGCCGACATCGCCCTGGTTACCCGCTCGTTCTTGAGTGACTACGTGTTGCGCAACGAACAGGTCGCCTCCCACTTGCTGGTGTCCGAGCGGGTTGATCAGGTCTATCACCATTACGCCCTGATCCGTCCGCAGGCACCGCTCAGTGGCGAAGCGTTCGGCAAGATGTTGCAGGGCCTGCGGGATAACGGCCAGATGCTGAAGATTTTCCAGCCTTACAAGATTGCGCTCGTCGCTGTGCCCCAGGGCTGAAATCAGCTCATCACTCTGCGAGGCCGGGGGGAGGGGTTGGTCAGCGGCGGGCGAAGGTATCGCTGAGGGTGTCCGAGACCTTGCGACAGTGCACCAGCGCATCGCGGATCATGAAGTTCACCAGGGTCGGCGAGACCTCCAGTTCCTTGGCGATGTCTTTTTGTGGCACGCCGTGCAGGCGATACATTTCGAAGGCGTAGCGGGTCCGGCTGGGCAATTCGCCAAGGGCATCGGCGATGTTTTCCAGGACGCGGAAGTTGATGTGCGAGGTTTCCGGTGAAGCACCCTGGATGACCACATTCAAGCCTTCTTCTTCACTGCCCGAGTACTTCTGCTCCAGGGCCTGTTTGCGGTAGTGATCGATCGCCAGGTTGCGCACGATCTGAAACAGGTAGCTGAGCTGGGCCTTGAACGAAGAGGTGATCTGGGGCGCCGATTGCAAGCGGAAGAAAGCGTCTTGCACCACGTCTTCGGCACGCGACCGGCAACCCGTAATGCGTGCCGCAGTCTTCACCAGCATCAGCCGGTTGTCGACGAACGCCTGGAGTAAGGATGAGTCGCAGCTGTCTGTGGAAACGGATTGCGCCATGGAAGTCACCTCGCTGCAAAAAGTTAGTGGGACGACCAGCGCTTCGGATCCGTCCTACGCATTGAGCGACAAGCTAGGCTAGATGATAATAATTGTCAATTGAGAGGAAGAATTAATTCCGTTTGGCTTTCGCCGACAAGCTCACGCTGACACGCTTTGAGTTGCGGCGCTGGCTGCCCCACCAGGATCAATTCGCTCGTTGCTCCATCCGTTCGTATGGGGCAATTGCGTCCTGGTTACGTCCTGCTTGCCAAGCCCGCGCTTGAACACATCGACGGCCTGTTCGCGGCAGGTCGGGTCTCGATCCGACCTGCCGCGAAGTCGTTACAGAGGACTTATTTTTGTTTGAAGTACCAATGGGTATCATCGGTATCAATGCCTAATCCGTTGAGCTTTTCCTCTACGTACTTCAAACATAATCCTCCATCGGGTTGATAGTGGCCGGAGGCGTCATTGACGCTAGCGATAACGTCTCGCAAGGCAATACCATCGTTGACACTCTCTATTCTGAATTCGCCTGCGCAGATGACCGGTCGTCCACTGCCCAGTTGGCTATGCCTGATGTAGTCGTTTCGCGACTCATGTTTCCAGCGCCTGTAGATAATTGCACCCTCTGGGGTATACACCCAGGTGTAACTATCGTTGGAGGTGTTAGGTGTTAGTACTTCTGTCTGTCGGTCTTTCAACAGTTCGCCCAGCAGCTTTCCATCGACCATGCCGACCAGTTGGCCTGTGCCCTCGATAGTCGAGGGATCGTAGGTTCGCCATGATTTGATATCGCCGATCCAGGGCATCCAGCGCACGGGATAGGTTTGGGTGTTGATATCGACGGGACGATTGTCGGAGTTGCTCCAGTCTGACCAATTGATATGTCCAGCCCAAACCTGCTGGAGATGTGAGGAAGAGGCATGTAGCCACTGATGAATTTGTTTGAAGGAACGGTTAGTGAAAACGCCATTGGCGGTCAGTATCAGCGACTCTAGCTCCCAGTTGTCGCTGGCGATGGGGTGAGCAATCGGTACTTGGTGCAGGGAGATATTTTGCAGTTCACTGATGTGAATGCTTTGTTTTCCGAACAGGCGGGAAATATCAATGTCAACGCTAATGATTTCACCCACCCTGGGGGCGTCGGAAAACAACTGGAAGTTATTATGATGGCCCATGCTTATGTATACTTTGTCATCGGTGCCTGCCCAATTTTCCTCGGCTATTTTTGCAGATATTCTGAGTTCGCTGATATTGGCGCTGCGTTCAAAGTTGCGTGTGTAGTCGCTGATGCTGTTCATTGTATGTGCTCTACTTTTCAATGGGTTTTTGAAGCCCTGAAAGTAGTATTTTTATTGGTGGAAGTCTTTGTGGGTGTTTTACAGTTTGTTAGTGTTGCTTTTCAGCTTTGGAATGCAGTGAAGGATTAACTTGCGCTCGGTGTTTTAGACTAATTGTTAAAGCCGTCGAACCATTGGGGGAGATCATCGCGTGTAAGCCGGGTGTGAGTTTGAGATAGCCATTACTGCAGATCGCGGTCGTGGTTTCTGTTGTCGGGGGCTCTGTAATATCTACTGTTAAGGCTTGAATTGACGGAGGTACCCGGGCGGGACAGTCTTTGCGGGGATTTTTTCAACAGAGCCTACGCAGGAGATACAGGATGCCCTTCGTTACTATTGATGGTGAACCCCTTCACTATATTGATCAGGGCACAGGCCCTGCCGTGCTCCTGGCTGGAAGCTACTTGTGGGACCAGACCATGTGGGCGCCGCAGATTGCCGCGTTGTCCTCACACTATCGGGTGATTGCCCTGGATTTGTGGGGGCACGGGGAGTCCGGGGCACTGCCGCAGGGAACCGCTTCACTCAGTGACCTGGCACGCCAGGCACTGGCGTTACTCGATCACCTGGGCATTGAGCGTGTCGCACTGGTGGGTCTTTCAGTGGGCGGAATGTGGGGGGCGCGCCTGGCCCTGTCGCACCCGCAACGCATAAGCGCCCTGGTACTGATGGACACGTACCTGGGGGCTGAGCCCGAAGCCACTCGGCAATACTATTTCTCACTGCTCAAGCAGATTGAGGAGGCGGGTGCAATTACACCGCAGATCCTCGATGTCGTGGTGCCAATCTTCTTCCGGCCGGGAATCGACCCGCAATCAGCGTTGTATCGACAGTTGCGCGACTCATTGGCCGCGCTGCCAGCCGAACGGCTGCGCAGGAGCATCGTGCCGCTGGGGCGTATCACCTTCGGTCGCGAAGACATGCTGGCGCGCCTGAATCAATTGAACCCGGATACGACGCTGTTGATGTGCGGGGAGCAGGACACGCCAAGGCCGCCTTCAGAAACCATGGAAATGGCCGAGTTGATCGGTTGCCCTTACCAACTGGTGCCCGAGGCGGGGCACATCTGCAATCTGGAAAACCCACAATTCGTCACCGAGGCGTTGTTGGCATTCCTGGCCAATCGTTGACGGTCCTACGTTGAAGATAATCCAGGCTCATTGCTGGCAAGCGGAGCTTGCCAGCGAAAAGGCTGCCGAGTCTTGCAATGTCGTTGAGAGCGGTGGGTTATTTCGGCCCGAGTATCGCGGCCAGTTTTGCCGGCGACGGCGCGCCTTGTTGCTGTTGCAGTTCGCCCTTGGCGTCCAGGTAGAAAATCGCCGGGGTGGCGGACAGTTCGAGTTCGTCCATCAACTGCAAGTTGGCGTCGAGCTTGGCCTGCACGTCTGCCGGGATGGTTTTCAGCGCCTTGAGGGTGCTTTGTTTGCCGGCCTTCTCGTGGGCGTCCAAGGCCTTGCTTGGGTCTTTGCTGGCCAGCAGGGCGGCGGATTTGCCCGGGCTGTCTTCACGGATGATGCCGACCATGATGTGTCGCAACTGCACCTTGCCGGACTTCACCCAAGGCCGTGCCTGCTCCCAGAACAGCGTGCAGTAAGGGCAGTTGGGATCGCTGAACAGGTACACCACGCGCGGTGCATCCTGGTTGCCGTCCTGAATCCAGTGGCTGGTCTCGAACTTGGCCCATACCTCCTTGGCCATCGGTGCATACACCAGTTTTTGCAGCGGCTCGGCGCTCAGGTCCTTGCCGTCGGCGTCATACAAATTGCCCAGCAACACGTGTTTGCCATCGGGTGTCAGGTACAAGGCCATGCCGCGGTTCTGGTATTGCGCGGCATACCCGCGCAGGCCGTCGGGCGCATCGAAGCTGCCAATGATTTTTGCACCCTTGGCTTCCATCTGTTTGATCGCGGCGGGCAGTTCTTCGGCCTGCACCGACGGCAGGTGCAACAGGGCAGCGCCCAGGGTCAGCGTCAGCAGGTGGCGGAGGCGGGGCATGGCAGTTTCCTTACAGAGGTGGCGGGTGCTGTGGCAGGGGTGGAGGGCTCGAAGGCTTCCAGGGCGTGGGCCAGGCTCGCATTGGACAGTTCGCCCAGGTGGCTGCTCAGCAGGCGTCCGTCCGGGCTATAGAACAGCGTGGTCGGCAGGGCCATCGAACCCACGGCCTGGCCCAGGCGGCCGCCGCGGTCGAACAGCATGTTGCTCAGGCTCAGGCCTTGGGTCTCGAGAAAGGTAGCGACGCTTTGCATGCTTTCGCCCTGGTTGACGAACAGGAACGTCAGGTCCGGGCGTTGTTGCTGGGCGTTTTCCAGCACCGGCATTTCCCGGCGGCAGGGTGGGCACCAGGTGGCCCACAGATTGATCACTAGTGGGCCGCCCTGGTAGTCGGTCAGTTGCAGGGTTTCCCCGGCGGCGTTGCGCAGGGTGATATCCGGCAGGCGCGTGCCTTGTTCGTAGATGCTCAGCGACAGGCTTGCCAGCAGCCAGAACGCCAGGCCGCTGGCGACGCCGAAACCCATCGGGCGTCGGAGCCCGGGTCGCCGCCAGCCGCGATACAAGGCGGCCAGCAACAGCACGATCACCCCCGGCCAGGCGAGGAAGCCGCCGTCGCGCAGGTCGATGATCTGCCAGGGATCGTTGCGGTAGTGGGGCCAGTACCACGCGACAAAAGCCAGGCGCGCCGCCAGCATGCCGAGCATGAACAGGCCGAACAGCACCGACTCGGGGTTATCTCCGCCACGCTTGGCCACCCGCCAGCCGACAAAGGTCGCCAGTGCCAGGGCACTGATCAGCAGCAGGTGATTGAGGGCGATGGCGAAGGTACCGAGGGTGAAGGTCAGCATCAGCGCGCGTCCCGGGTAATGTCCCAGCGCTGCAGGAAACCGGCGGCATCCACTTCGCCGGTAATGCGCTGGCTGCGACGCTCGACACCGTCGGCACCAATCCACAACAGGCTGGGTGGCCCCGGAACCTTGTAGCGAGCGAGCAGTTCGCGGCTGGCAGGGTTGTCGGCGGTCACGTCCAGGCGCAGCAGACGCACTTCCTTGAGGGCCTCCATGACCTGGGGTTTGCCGAATACCTGTTTCTCCATGATCTTGCAGGACACGCACCAGTCGGCATAGTAGTCCAGCAACACCCATTGGCCCTGGGCGCGGGCATCGTCGAGCTGGCGTTGCAACTCGGCGGGCTCCTTGACGGTGATGAAGGCATCGTGGGCGGTCGGCGCAGCGATCGCGCTGGAGCTCGGCGCGCGATACACCTGCAATGGATTGAACAAGTCATCGCTGCCACCGGCGGCCCCAATCAGCAGCAGGCTACCCCACAATCCGGACAACAGGGCCAGGCCGCCGAACAGGTGGGTGGCGCGACCAAAACCTTCGGTCTGGCGCCAGGCGCTGTAGGCGATGACCAGCAACAGCCCACCCCACAACCCGACCCACAGCACCGGGTCCAGAACTGGGCGCACCATTACCAGCGCGGTACCCAGGAACAGGAAGCCAAAAACCCCCTTGAGCAGGTTCATCCAGGCGCCGGGCTTGGGCAGGAATCGATTGCCAACGGTCACCAGCAGCAGTAGCGGCAAACCGATGCCCAGGCCCATGCTGAACAGGATCAGCCCGCCGTGCAGGGCATTGCCGCTCTGGGCGATGTACAGCAGGGCGCCGGCCAGCGGTGCGGTCATGCACGGCCCCACCAGCAAACCGGACAGCGCCCCGAGGATGCCCGCGCCGACCAGGCTGCCGCCACCTTGTTTGCGACTGGCGTTCTCCAGGCGATCACGCAGGGCGGCCGGCAGTTGCAGTTCGAAGAAGCCGAACATTGGCAACGACAGCAGCACGAAGATCACGGCAAAACTGCCGAGCAGCCAGGCGTTCTGCAACAGGGCCTGCAAATTGGCACCCAGCAGGGCGGCGAGTACCCCCAGCGCGGCATACACCAGCGCCATGCTCACCACGTAGCTGCCGGCCAGGGCAAAGCCGCGCTTGGCGCTGGCTCCGCTGCCAACCACCAGGCCGGCGAGAATCGGCAGCATCGGCAACGAGCAAGGGGCGAAGGCCAGGAGCAGGCCCAGGCCGAAGAACACCAGCAGGCTCCAACCCAGGGCGTGTTGTTGCAGGCCGCTGGCCAGGGCCTGGTCCGGCGCCTCACTGGCGTTGGCTTGCACCGCGCCGCCACCGAGGTCGACCACCTGGGTCTGTGGTGGGTAACACAGGCCGGCATCGGCACAGCCCTGGAAGCCGACCTTGATCTGGCCGGTGGCGCCGGCCGGGATCTTCAGTTCCAGTCCTTGGCGGTAGACCTGCTGGTCGCCAAAGAACTCGTCGCTGTGGGCCTCGCCCTCAGGCAATGCCGGCTTGTGGGCCTCGGCCAGGCCGTTGAAGCTCATGCGCTTCTGGTACAGGTAGTAACCGTCGGCTATCTGCCAGAACAGTTGGGTTTCGCCCGACTCAAGACGCTCGGAGGTAAAAACGAAAGCTTTGCCGACGGGCAGGAAATCGGGTTTGGTCTCGAACGGGTTCGACGCGGCCTGGGCCAGGCTGGCAAAAAAAACCAGGAACAGTAAAAACAGACGACGCATGAGCAAGCCTTATACCGGTGCAATTTGGATGCACCATGAGGGGTGACGATTAACCGATGATTAACCGCGTTATCCTTGTGGCAACGGCGGGCGGTGCATAATGTCCGCTTAATCCGTCGCCTTCTTAATCAACATTTTTCTACAGGTCTCACCATGCACGTACTTGTCTGTGAAGATGATGAGCTGATTGCCAGCGGCATTGTAGCCGGCCTGACCGCTCAGGGCCTGACCGTCGAGCATGTGGCCACGGCATCGGCGGCCCGGGCCATGCTCAAGGTTGCCGAGTTCGATGTGATGGTGCTCGACCTTGGGTTGCCGGACGAAGACGGCCTGAAACTGCTGCAGCAGTTGCGCCACCAGGGCCTGGAGATTCCGGTGCTGATCCTGACTGCCCGGGACTCGGTCACCGACCGCGTCGACGGCCTGCAAGCCGGTGCCGATGACTACCTGCTCAAACCCTTCGACCTGCGCGAACTGGCCGCGCGCCTGCACACCCTGCTGCGCCGGGTCGCGGGGCGCAGCGTCAACCTGATCGAGCATGGCGCCCTGAGCTATGACCCCAGCAGCCGGGAAACCCTGTTGGCCGGTCAGCCGGTGGACCTCTCGCGTCGCGAGCAAGCGCTGTTGCAAGCGCTGCTACATAACCGCGGCCGGGTGCTGTCGACCGAGCAACTGAAGGACAGCGTGTACGGTTTCAACGACGAGTTGGAGAGCAACGCGCTGAACGTACATATCCACCATTTGCGCAGCAAACTCGGCAAAGGCATCGTTGAAACCGTGCGCGGCCTGGGCTATCGCCTGGGGCCGGCGGATGGGGCAGGGCCAAGCAAGTGATGAGTCTGCGCCTGCGCCTGAGCCTGACCCTCGGCGCCGCATTTGCACTGATCTGGGCCCTGGCCGCGGCCTGGATGCTCAGCGACCTGCGCAACCAGATGATGTTTTCCCTCGACCAGCGTCTGGTGGCGTCGGCGCGCATGGTGGCCGGGTTGCTGGAGCAGTTGCCGAGCCTGCCGAGCAAGGGCGAGGGCACCCATTTCAGTGCCGAACAACTGAACGTGCCCGGGGGTATGGCCTGCCAGGTCAGCTCGTTGCGCGGCGAAATTCTGGCCCGCAGCCACAATCATCCCGAACAAGCGCTGGAAGCCGAGAAGATGGGCTTCCACGACCAGATGATCGACGGCGCTCCGTGGCGCAGCTTCACCCTGGCTCGGGGCGATGTGCGGATCACCACGGCGGATCGGCAGATCGAGCGCGAGGCCCTGAACATGTCGATTCTGCTGGCGGCCTCGGTGCCGGTGGCGGTGGCGCTGCTCGGCTGCCTGTGCCTGTTGTGGCTGGGGATCGGCCAGGGGCTGGCACCGCTCAACCGTCTGCGCGAAGCCTTGATGCGGCGCAATGCCGACTCGCTGGAACCCTTGCAATTGCAGGCATTTCCCAGTGAATTGAAGCCGTTGTTGGAAACCCAGAACCAACTGTTCCAGCGTATCGGCAAGGCCATCGAACGCGAACGGCGCCTGACCGGCGATGCCGCCCATGAGCTGCGCAGTCCACTGACGGCGATCAAGACCCATCTGCAAGTGGCGCGCATGACCGAGGGCGCGGCCCGCGACCAATCCCTGGCTCGTGCGGAGGAGGGTGCCGATCGTCTGCATCGGACCCTCGAGCAGTTGTTGCTGTTGGCACGGGTCGAGGGCAGCCTGTCGTTCGACGACGGCGTGCAGTGCAATGCCGAGCAGGTCGCCCGCCTGGCCATCCAGGACGCGTCCAGCGGTGATCGCCGGCGGATCCAGTTGCATGTGCCGCCGGGTTGTTCCCAGGCACCGCTGCAGATGCCCGCGGTATTGGCGATTGCCGCCTTGCGTAACCTGCTGGACAACGCGCTGCGGCATACACCCGATGACGGACCGGTGGAGCTGAGCCTGGAAACCACTGCTAATCGAGTGCGCTTCCAGGTCCGTGACCATGGTCCGGGAATTGCCGACGATGACCTGCAGCACCTGACCCAGCGCTTCTGGCGCAACGGCGGGAGCACCGGTTGTGGCCTGGGGTTGGCGATTGTCCAGGCAATTGTCCAGCGCTGCGAATGTGTCCTGCATTTCGACAGCCGTCCTGATGGCTTGCGCGTCGAGCTGACCATGCCGCTCCAGGCCTGACCCCAGGCCCGCAGGAGCAAGGCGTGCCCGCGAAGCAATTGATGCCCCCCGAGCCCGTTGAATCTTCGGTTCAACGGGCTTTTTCGTGTTTGCGCTTCAGGCGCCGTGCTTGATGGCCTGCAAGCTGTAACTCAGCGGCAGGCGCCAAGGTGCCTGCTTGAGGTGGTACTCACCTTGTTCATCGCGGCTCATCTGCCCTGGCAGGGCGTCCCAGGGGATACTCTGATGCTCGACCAATCCGCTAATGGCCAGTCCGTGGTTCAGCAGTGCACTGATGATCTCCCCCAGGCCGTGGTTCCACTCATGGGTCAGTGTGGCCTTGAGTGAAATGTCGGTATCGACATAGGTGCTGTCGTCATCCCACACCAGCGGAGTCTCGCGCTCGAAGTAGGGTTGTTCGATGGACAACAGGTCCGCACGGCTTTCATTCAGTGACCAGAGCACTGGATGCCCTTCGCGAATGAACAGCCGGCCACCGGGCTTGAGCAAGCCACTGACAGTGCGCGCCCAGGCGTCGATGCTCGGCAGCCAGCACAACGCGCCGATGCCGGTGTAGACCAGATCGAAGGAGGCCGCGGGCAATACGGAGCAGGCGTTGTAGACATCCGCTTCGACATAGTCGATCCGCGTGTTACAGCGCTGGGCCAGGGAGCGCGCCTGGACCAGGGCCGCGGGGGAAAAATCCAGCCCGCTCATCTGCGCGCCCAGACGGGCCAGCGACAGGGTATCGGTGCCGATGTGGCACTGCAGGTGCACCCCGCGCAGCCCGCGGATGTTGCCCAGCAATGGCAGGTCGAAGCGCACCACCTGCGACAGATGATCGGCGGCCTCGACGAAGGCCTGGGTCGCGTAGTCCCTGGAGGCCGCATGGAGCGGGGCGCGCTCGTCCCAGTTGGCCTTGTTCAGCGAGATATAGTCACTCATGGTGAAGACCCCATCCTGGTCGGTCCTGATTATGTGCAGGGCAGACTAGCATCGGCTGGGACGGGGTTTCTTGAGGGATTTTGTAAGCGCGGGCACCGGGGCCCGCGCAATCAGGCGGGGCGCTTCAGGACTTCTGCAGCAGGGCGTTGAGTACGTGTTCGATGTTGCCGGACAGTTCGGCCACCGGGTCCACCCCCTCGGTACTCAGGACCAGCAGTTGGCTGCCAGCGGCAGTGATGGCGGCCTGCAGGGCGGCCGACGGCTGGCGATGATGCAGCACCAGTGCCACGTCGTTGTCCTTGAGAGTGGTACTCAGTTGTTGCAGGGCGTCGGCCGTCCACTCGTTATCGGCGCGGGCATCGACACCTACCGGCTCCAGATTGAGGCCACTGATCAGGTAAGCGAAGTGATCGCTGAGGCTAAACACGCTGAGGTTGTCTGCCTCGGCCAGTTTCGCTTCGCTGTCGGCGCTGAGCTTGAGCAGGCGCTGCTTGAGCGCAGCCAGGTTGGCCTCGATCTGCGGTTTGGCTTCTGGCACCAGGCGCACCAGGTCGGCGGCGATTACGTCAGCCATGCGCCCCATGTTGTTGGTGGCCATCCACGGTTGGCTGTTCAGCCCGTCGCTGGTGCCCGGCTGGAGCGCCACGCCAGGCAGCGCGCCATCGACCGGGCGCGCCGCGTCGATTTCAATGATGCGGATATTGCTGCGTCGGGCGTTGGGGTACAGCGGGTCATCCGCCCAGATCGAGCGCAGGCCGATCACAGCATCGGCGTCCATGGACAATTTGTGCAGCGCGGGTGCGCCGCGACCGGTGAAGTAGGCGGCCTGGCGCGAGCCGGGGAGGTTGGCCGCAGCCGCCCGTTCCAGGATGATCTCGCTGCCTTCGACCAGGCTGTTGGCCAGTCCATAGGTGATGGGGAGCGAGGCTAGCACCCGCACTTTGTGGGCCGAGGTGGCCGCATGCAGCACGGTGTTGCCGACGCCGTTATTGGCCACCAGGCGCATCGGTTCGAAGCGGTCGGTGGCGAAGGTGTTGCTGGTGGCCAGGCCGCACAGGGCGATGGCCAGAGTCAACTGACGCATGGAGAAAGCCATTTATCCAATATTCCCTTTGAGGCTGGGCACCACACCGCGCGCAATGGCGGCGAGGGCGAAGGCGATACCGGCCACCAGAATGATTGCCGCACCGGACGGAATCGGCAGGTCGAAGACAATCGGCGCGAGAATCCCGCACAGGGTGCTGATGGTGGCGATGAGCACCGAGCACCAGAAAAAGCCCTTGAGCGATTGGCTCAACAGGCGCGCCGCAGCGGCTGGAATAACCAGCAGGGCGCCCACCAGAATCGCGCCGATGACTTTTACTGCCGCCACGGTAATCAGCGTCACCAGGATCACGAACAGATAGTCGAGGGTCTTCACCGCCACCCCGCGAACGGCTGCCAGTTGTGGGTTGAAGCTGGCCAGCATGATGCGGTTGTACAGCGGCAGGCTCAGGCCCATCACCAGCGTGCCGACGATGGCCAGCACCAGCAGGTCGTTACCGTTGACCGTCAGCACCGAACCGAACAGCACGTTCTCCAGAATGTGCACGTTGATCTTGCCGGCGAGAATCAGCAGCAGGCTCGCGCCCATGGCCAGCGACACTGAGAGAAACACCCCGATCAGGGTATCCGGTGCCAGGCCGGTGCGGTTGCGCAGGTAGTTGAGCAGTATGCCGAACAACAGGCAGTAGCCGAACAGGCTGCCATAGGGGCCAGTGTAGGGTTCGCCGAGCAGGATGCCGATGGCCACGCCGGTCAGCGCCGCATGGCCGACGGCTTCGGAGAAAAACGCAAAGCGCTTGACCACCACCAGGGTGCCCAGGCCGCCCAGTACCGGGCCGATCAACAGGCCCGCGAGCAGGGCGTTGACCACAAACCCGTAGGCCAGCGCTTCGGGCAGATAGCCGGAAGATGCCCAGCCCTGGATCATCAAACGAAAGGCTTCGTAACTCATCACGCAGCGCTCCCGCTCGTCCGTGGGTGGGTGGAAAACAGGCTCAGCAAACGCTCCGGGGTCAGGGCCTGTTTGGGTGTGGCATCGAATAGCACCCGGCGATTGAGGCCGGTGACGCGGTCGGCCAGGCGGCCGACGGCTTCCAGATCGTGCTCGATCCACAGCACGCTGATCCCGGATTGACGCCAGTCTCCCAGCAAACGTTCGAACACCTGGATACCGGCTTCATCGAGGGCCGACATCGGCTCATCGAGCACCAGCAACTGGGGCGCCGGGATCAAGCCCTGCGCCAGCAGAACGCGCTGGCGTTCACCGCCGGATAGCGCGCCCATGCGGCGCTTGCGCTTGTCCTGCATGCCGACCCGTTCCAGGGCTTCGCCGATGGCCACGCTGTAATGCCGGCTGATACCCAGAAACGCCGGACGCCGCTGGCACATCGCGGCCATGAAATCGTCGACGGTCATCGGCAACCCGCGGTCGAACTCCAGAGCCTGTGGCACATAACCGATGGTCCCGGGCTCACCCGGCCATTGCAGGCTCAAGCGGCCCTGGTGGGGCATTTGCCCAAGCAGCGTCTTGATCAGAGAACTCTTGCCACCGCCGTTGGGGCCAACCAGGGCGTGCACGTTGCCGGGTTGGACCTGGAAGCTGACCTGGTCGAGGATGGTCGTGCGGCCAAGGGTCAGGCTGACGTCGGCGAACTCGATGGCGGGTCCGGCCAGTGGCGTGGTGAGGGTTTGCTGGATGGTCATGCCCCGGCCTCCTGGATCGCCCGGACCACGGTGTCGAGGTTGCCGGTCATTTCCTTTTCATATTTCTCGGCGCTGTATTCACCGTAGGAAATGTGCGACAGCGGGTACAGTTTTACCCCCGACTCACGCTGGATGGTGTCGACATAGGCGGAGGGGAAATCCATCTCCGAGAAGATCACCTTGACGTCCAGTTCGCGCAGTTGGTCGATGGTTTTTTTCAGTTGGCTCGGGCTCGGCTCTATCCCGTGGGCCGGCTCGACCACGGCGGTCACTTCCAGGCCGAATTCGCGCAACAGGTAGTCGTAGGCCGCGTGGACCGTGGCCACCCGCAGGTCGGCATTGGGCGCCTTGGTCAGCTTGGCCAGGGCGTCGGCCCGCATCTGCCGCAGGCGTTTGCCGTAGGCGCGGGCGTTCTGGGTGTAGGTCTTGGCATTGGCGGGGTCAAGCTTGCCCAGTTCCCGGGCAATGTTGTTGACCTGGGCAATGGAGGCGCTGATGGACAGGAAAGTGTGCGGGTTCACCACCTTGCCTGCGCCCCGCGCGGCAATCCCGGTGGCCGCCAGCAGCGGCACGTTTTCGTTGGCCTCGATCACCTTGACGTTGGGGGTTTCGCTGGCGGCGATCATGCGGTCGGCGAAGTCGTCGTGGCCGACTCCGTTGAGCACGATTACGTCCAGGCCGGCGATGCGCTTGATGTCCTCGGCACGAGGCTCATAGGCATGGGGATTGAAGCCGGCCGGAATCAACGGCACTACTTCGGCCTTGTCGCCGACGATATTGGCCACGTAGCTGTAGTACGGATGCAAGGTGATGCCGATGCGCAGGCGCTTGGCCTCTTCGGCGCTGGCCAGGGGCATGACCACCAGGGCCAGCAGGCCTGCCAGCAGCAGGCGTGCACGGTACAGAAAACGATGGTGCGCAGATGAACTAGGCATGAGCAAACGGTCTTCTCTGGGGTAAATACGCAAATCAGTGACGATGCTGGCGAGTGACACCGGCGTCGAATTGGGCGATGACCTGCTGCCAGCCTGCGCTGATCAGCGCGGCGTCGGCCAGATCGGCAGGGGCCTGGAGGCCGGCGCTGCGGTTGAGCCAGATATCCGGTTCGGTGTTGCCGTGCGCATTCAGGCGCATCAGGAAGGAACCGGCGACACTCGGTACCTGGCTCTGCCCGAAGTACGCGCCACTGCCCAGCAACTGCCAGGCGTGAGCGCCACGGCTGACGGAGCTGGCGTCTTGGGCGAAAGGCGCAAAACCCTCATCGGCCAGGACTTGCGGGGTCGGCAGGGCTTGCTGCTCTTCACGCAGCAGGTGGATTTCATCGAGGGTCACCCGCAGGTCGGCATAAATGCCTTGCTCCGAGGCGCCGAGATCGCGCCGCGCATCCAGTTGATGGGTTTGCACGCTGCTGACCACCTCTGGCTCGCCACGCCAGAGCACCACGGAACCGGCAACTGCGAGAATCGCCAGGCACAGCAACAGTACGTAGAGGGTTTCATGGCCGGCACCGGCCGGGCGGACGAGCTGTGTGGTGGGCGTACTCATGGGGCCTCGATATCCGCTTGGTCGATCTCGACCACGTGGCCTGGGCCGGCGTCGAACAAGACATAGAACTCGGATCCGGGCTTCTTGAAGGTCAGGGTCGAGTCGGCGCCGAGTTTGCCCGGCACCAGGATGGTTTCGTCATAGCCGATCACATCCAGGGTCACGCCAGGAGCGCCACTGCCATCGGAGAAGCCGCCGGTGCACTGGATCTGCTCGGCGTCGATGGCCTTGCATTCGCACATCGGGTTGTGGGCCAGCGCCTGGGCACTGAAGCCCGCGCCGAGGGCCAGGGCCAGCGCACTGCCAAGCAGGCGCAAAGGGGTCAAGCTGCGGGCAACGGTCATGGTTTGCCTCCTTGTTTGTTCAGCCAGGCGATAGTGGCCGGGGACGCTTGGGCAAGCGGCACGGCCGCCTGATGCATGCTGCCGTCCCAGCCTTCCATGGTGATCCAGATTTCGGCGTCGGTTTTGCTCTTCTCGGGGATCGGCAAGGTCGCGCCCATGCGATAGGGGGCGCCGAAGAAAATCACCCCGGCGGCACGCAGGCTGCGGGGTTTGCCGATGCGCAGGTAAGTCGCCTTGACCTGGCCGATGCAGGATTGGCACAGCGCCGCGTTAAAGCTCTTCATGTAGCCGGCCGGGCCTGACAGTTGCGGCTCCTGATTGCGCAGTTCGGCCAGACGCAGGCTCCAGGGGCCGACCTGGATTTCACCGACTTCCCGCTCACCCAGGCCGCTGTCGCCGCGAAACAGCGCGACGTCGGCGAAGTACTTGGGCATGAACCCCAGTGGAATCAGGAGCAGCAGGATGTTGATGTGAAAGCGCCATTTACGCCAGAACACGCTCAGGCGCGAAGGAGGGACTGCGGTGATGGCCTTGCTCACAGGTTACCCTCCGGCGAGTTGTCGTTCATGGCTGCCACTGGCTGTTCGACCTTGGCCGGGCGGGGCGTCTTGTTGCTGCGCTTCAGCGCGTGGGCGGTGGCCAGGGCGGTGCGTTTGGTCCAGATCAGCAAGCCGCTGAGCACCATCATGCTGAGGACCAGGCCGAAGAAGAACCAGATCAGTTTTATCCACAGGCCGCCGAAGTCGCCGGTGTGCAACGGGCGCATGGATTCGGTGACGAACTCCAGGCCGGTGCGGTCCGAGAGCAGCCGCGAGGCATCGATGTCGCCGTTGTAGGGGTTGATCGTGGCGGTCTGGAACATCAGCGGATACCAGCCACGGCCACCGATGTTGAGGTGGCTGTAGGCGTTGCTCGGCAGGCTGACGAAGCTCACTTCCAAACCGGGGATTTTCTCCTGGGCGATCAGGATAGCGTTGTCCAGGTCGAGCATTTTCGGCGGGGAGCCATCAGCCGACAGGGGCACGCTTTCGCGGGCGACCACCGGGACCACCGGCTCGCTGGAGATGGAAATTTGGTTGTCGAACAACAGGGCTTGGATCAAGAACCAGATGCCGGTGATGGAAATCACCGCGATGAACCAGATCGACCAGATGCCGCTCAGGCGATGGAAGTCGCCCCAGAAGATCCGCGCTCCGTGGTTGAACCGCAGGGTGGGCTTGAAGAAGCCCTTCCAGAACTTCTTGTACACCACAAGGCCAGTGATCAAAGACACCAGCAGTGGAATGCCGAGGAACGACACCAGGTACCAGCCCCAGCTGAAACCGTTGGTAAAGGGCACCAGCCACCAGCCATGCAGTGCACGGGTAAAGGCCTGGAAGTTGAAGTCCGGGCTGATCCCTTGAATCACGCCACTGTAGGGGTTCACATAGACCTCGACCGAGCGTCCGTCCGGGTAGCTCACCTGGGCTGACAGGGCGAAGTGCGATTCATCCGGGCGGCTGATGGATTCGACGATGGTGAGTGGTTCGGCCTGCTTGATTGCGGCAATGACCTGGTCATAGCTCAACAGTTCGGCGTCGTCGGATGGTTGGCCGGCACGGATGTCCGGATTGGCCAGCCAGACGATCTCCTGGCTGACTACCGCCAGGGTGCCGGTGACGCAGACGATCAGTACAAAGAACCAGATGGGCAATGCCAGCCAGCTGTGCACCAGAAACCACAGTTTGGAACGGGACTTCTTCGACATGAATGAGGGTCTTGATTCGATGAGAGGAGCGGTGTGGATGCACCGTGATTCCCGAAAAAGCCGGCCGTAGCTTTTGCCTACGCGACCTGCTGCATCTATTTAAGACGAATGAGAATCAAAAATCCCGAAAAACAATATGAAAGCAAATGTTTCCAAGACGCATTCATGGCTGCAGGCGCCGCAATGGTTGGCCCGGGCTTGCCAGCAAAAACAATCGCCAGCGCCCCGAAAACAAGCACTCAGGCTGAAGATTGTGGTTCGCGGGCAAGCCAGTTCCTATAGGGGCTGGGGATTATTGCTGATTGAACATGTCCTTGGCGCGCTGTTCGATCTGCTCCTGAGTCAGGTCTTCCTTGCGGGTGGCCAGAAACCATAAATGGCCGTAGGGGTCTTTCAGGGTGCCCGAACGGTCGCCGTAGAACTGGTCCTTGACCTCGGACACCACGATGCCACCGGCGTTGATTGCCTGGGCGTAGCTTTGATCCACATCCTGGACATACAGATGCAGGCCGACTGAGGGCGAGGTGTCGGGATTGCTCAAGGGGCCTTGGTCGCACGGCGTGCCAAGCATGATCGGGCAGTCGCCGATACGCAGTTCGGCATGGCCGATGCTGCCGTCGGGCATCGACAGGCGCATGACCTCAGTGGCGCCAAAGGCTTTTTTGTAGAACTCGATGGCTTCGGCAGCTTTGTGGATTCCCAGGTAAGGCGTGATGCTGTGATAACCCTCCGGGATGGGTTTAACGCTCATGACGGTTCTCCAGGGTGGGTGGGGGATGGCGCACTGTTTCTCGCCGATTTGCGGTCGAGTAACTATAGGCCAGCCCTGGTGCCGCCACGGATCGGCCGACGGGTTGCTGCATGGCCAGCAAGTGGCTATCAATCAGGGGCTATCAATGACCCGGTACCAGCAACTGCGCGCCGGCGCCTTGCTCACCCAGCACATCCCCGTAGTTGCGCAGCGGGCAGGCCTCCATCGACAAGCAACCGCAACCGATACAGCCATTGAGTTTGTCGCGCAGCAGGCTCAGTTGACGGATCCGTTCATCAAGGTCATTGCTCCATTTTTCCGACAGCAGTTTCCAGTCTGCCGCCGTCGGCGCGCGATGGTCAGGCAGGGACTTGAGGGCCGCGCCGATTTCCGCCAGGGGAATGCCCAGGCGTTGGGCCACTTTGATCAACGCCACCCGGCGCAGCACTTCCCGTGGGTAACGACGCTGGTTGCCCGGGTTGCGGTTGCTGTGGATCAGCCCCTTGGACTCATAGAAGTGCAGGGCGGTAACCGCCACGCCACTGCGCTGCGCCAGTTGCCCGACACTCAACTCTTTGTGCAGGTGTTCCTTGCTGATCATTTCAATTGCCACTTGACCTTGACTTAACTAGAGGTTTTATCCTGCCAACCTTCAATTCGCAAGATGCGACTTACGTGCCAGGGGGAATCCTCATGCAATCGATAGAGAACAATCGCAGTTTTACCCAACTGATCGAATTCGAGATCGAGCCCCATCAACAACATGGCCTGGTGTCGGCGTTATCCGCCCAGACCGAGCGACTGGCCCAGCACCACAGCGGCTTTCTCAGCGCCAGTGTGCAGGCCAGCGATGACGGACGGCGAGTGCTCAATTACCTGCAGTGGCAAACCCGTGAGGCAGGTGAGGCGGCGTTTCGCAGTTTCGAAAGCGGTGAGCAGGATTTCTGGCAGTTGATCCGCACCCATCAGGCCAAGGGTGTGACCTTCGGCTCGTTCCAGGTTCTGCGCAGCATTGAGCGCAGCCCGGACAATGCCTTGCAATGCAGCCTGGTGGGCTAGGACGCGCTAACGCGCAAAAAACTCGATAAGGACTATCGAGCGCGATGATTTTTCTCGAGAAAGGCTGGGGCGTAGCCTGTGTCCATTGCTTCAGGACAGCTCTCAGGAATCGCCCCCATGAATCATTTGCCAAGCGCCACATTGTTGTTGATCGCCTCGCTGCTTGCCGGTTGCGCCACTCACCCGGCCCCGGAACTGCGGCCTTATTCGGCCGAGGAAAGCCGCGAACTGGCATTGGAAGCGCTGAGTCGTCGTGGCTTGTCGTTTGATGAATACCAGGCGAAAAAGGCCCAGTTGCTACCCCAGCCAAGCAAAGCCAGCGGATTTGACCCGCAGGCCGAGATGAACGCCGAGCGCTCCCTGCAACTGCACGGACGGGCGAGTTGAGCGACTGTACTGCTTGAAGTTTTTGTTAACTGTGCGTGCCCGCCGTGTGGACGCTGCGATAGGGTCGAGTCCTGACTGACCTGATGGAAGCGCACCATGACCCTCTCCCTGGATGTACTGCTCGGCTTTGCCCTGTTTGCCCTGGTGACTTCGATCACGCCCGGGCCGAACAACACCATGTTGCTGGCCTCCGGGGTCAATTTCGGCTTTAACCGTACCATCCCGCACATGCTGGGGATTACCTGCGGCTTTTTTGTCCTGGTGCTGGCCGTGGGGTTTGGCCTGGGAGCGGTATTTCAAACCTATCCGTTGCTTTATAACGTGCTGCGTTTTGTCGGCGCGGCCTACTTGCTGTACCTGGCGTGGAAGATTGCCCACGCAGGGCCGGTCTCGGACAGCGAAGAGGGGCGCGGCCAGCCCATCAGCTACCTGGGCGCGGCGGCCTTCCAGTGGGTCAATCCCAAGGCCTGGATCATGGCAATTGGTGCCATCAGTACCTATACACCGCTGCAGGGCTACTTCACCAATGTGATTGTGATCGCGGCCGTGTTTGCCCTGATCAACCTGCCCAGCGTCGGTGTCTGGGTGGTCTGTGGCTCGCTGTTGCGCAATGTCCTGCGGGACCGGCGCTGGCTGCGCCTGTTCAACTGGGGCATGGCATTGCTGCTGGTGGCCTCGCTGTACCCCATGTTGCAGCAGAGCTTTGGCTGACTGGTGCTTCAACCCGGTGGCAGATGCCTGTTAAGCTCAACTTCAGGAGCGTTCCTACGCACTTTTAATGAAGTTGTCCTTCTTTAACTGCATCCGATCAGGTATTGCTGGAACTCCTGCCGTCATGCGCCATCGCAAGCGAGCGCCGCAAGCCGGCGCCGCAAGCGGGCACCGCGCAGTGAGTGCATCCGCCGCACCTGATCCCGGAACCTGCTCTGCGAGCCTTTTTTATGAATACACGTCCTTTATATTTTGATTACGCCGCCACCACGCCGGTGGATGAGCGGGTCATCCAAGTGATGGTCGATTGTCTGGGGTTCAACGGCAACTTCGGTAACCCCGCCTCCAGCTCCCATGCCTTTGGCCAGCAGGCCCGCTGTTCGGTCGAACTGGCGCGCCAGCAAGTCGCCGACCTGGTGGGCGCGCAGGCATCCCAGATCGTCTGGACCTCCGGCGCCACAGAATCCAACAACCTGGCCCTCAAGGGGGTGGCCCAGGCCCGCCAACAGCCGGGCGGGCACATCATCACCAGCCAGATTGAACACAAGGCGATCCTCGATACGGCCAGGCAATTGCAGGATGCCGGGGTCGATGTGACTTATCTGCTGCCCGACGCCGATGGCCTGATCACCGCGCAAGCGGTCAGCGCGGCGCTGCGCGAAGACACCTTCCTGGTGTCGCTGATGCTGGTCAACAACGAGTTGGGCACCGTCAACGACATCCCGGCCATCGGCCAGCGCGTGCGCGAACACGGGGCCTTGTTCCACGTCGATGCCGCCCAGGGCGCGGGCAAGGTGACGATTGACCTTGCGCGGTGGCCGGTCGACCTGATGTCGTTTTCCGCCCACAAGATCTACGGCCCCAAGGGCATCGGCGCGCTCTACGTCGGCCCGCGGGCCGAGCAGCGCCTGCAGGCGCAGATCCATGGTGGCGGACACGAAGGCGGCTTACGCTCCGGCACCCTGGCGACTCATCAGATCGCGGGCATGGGCGCTGCCTTTGCATTGGCGGCCGAACACTTTGCCGAGGAGGCCGGGATCATCTCGCGGTTGCGCGAGCGCTTGCTGGAGCAACTCGGAGGCATCGCGGGCCTGCGGCTCAATGGCAGTCCGAGCCAGCGTATTCCCCACACCCTGAGCCTGACCTTCCACGAAGGCGAGTTCAATGCCCAGGCGTTGAGCGCTTCGATAGCGTTCTCCGCGACCTCGGCCTGCAATTCCGCTAGCAACGCTCCCTCCCATGTGCTCCTGGCCCTGGGCCACGATGCCCGGGCGGCGGGGCGCACGATTCGCTTGAGCCTTGGGCGCTTCACCCGTGAGCAGGATATCGATCAGGCCGCCCAGTTGATCAAGGCGGCAACCGCCAGTGCACCGGCGTTCTGGGCGACCGCCCAACCCTGATGCGCCGACCATAAGTCAGCGCCCTATAACAATATTGAAGTGGTTAGCAGGAGACATGATGAGTACGCAGCCTTTGACCCAGGGAACGGTCCCCCAGCGCCTGGCGCGCACCCGCGAGCTGATGAGCCGGGAGGGTATTCACGCGTTGCTGGTGCCGTCGGCCGATCCCCATCTGTCGGAGTACCTGCCGGGTTACTGGCAAGGGCGGCAGTGGCTGTCGGGCTTTCATGGATCGGTCGGGACACTGATCGTCACCCAGGACTTTGCCGGCATCTGGGCCGACAGCCGTTACTGGGAACAGGCGGGCAAGGAACTCAAGGGCAGCGGTATCGAGTTGGTGAAACTGCAACCGGGCCAGCCGGGGCCTCTGGAGTGGCTGGCCGAGCAAACGCCGGAAGGCTGCGTGGTAGCGGTGGATGGCGCGGTTATGGCCGTTGCCTCGGCGCGTACCCTGGGTAGCAAGCTGGAAGAGCGCGGGGCACGCCTGCGCACCGATCTCGACCTGTTGAGCGAAGTCTGGAGCGATCGCCCGAGCTTGCCGGACCAACCGATTTATCAGCACTTGCCACCCCAGGCGACCGTCAGCCGTGGCGACAAGCTCGCTACCTTGCGCGAAACCCTGCTCGCCCGCGGTGCCGATTGGCACTTCATCGCCACCCTCGACGACATTGCCTGGCTGTTCAACCTGCGTGGCGCCGATGTGTCGTTCAACCCGGTATTCGTGTCCTTTGCGCTGATCAGCCAGCAGCAGGCAACCTTGTTTGTGGCCTTGAGCAAGGTCGATGCGCCACTGCGGGCGATCCTCGAGCAGGACGGCGTGACGCTGCGCGATTACAGCGAAGTGGCTGCGGCCTTGGCGGCCATTCCGGGTGGCAGCAGCCTGCAGATCGACCCGGCGCGGGTCACAGCCGGCCTGCTGGGCAACCTGCACAGCGGCGTGAAGCTGGTGGAGGGTTTGAACCCGACCACCCTGGCCAAGTCGCAGAAAAGCCTGGCCGATGCCGAGCACATTCGTCAGGCCATGGAGCAGGACGGCGCTGCCCTCTGCGAGTTCTTCACCTGGCTCGACAGCGCGCTGGGGCGCGAGCGTATTACCGAGCTGACCATTGACGAACACCTGACCGCGGCTCGGACCCGACGCCCGGGTTATGTCTCGCTGAGCTTCAACACCATTGCCGCCTACAACGCCAACGGTGCCATGCCGCACTATCACGCGACCGAAGAAGAGCATGCGGTGATTGAAGGCGACGGCCTGCTGCTGATCGATTCCGGTGGCCAGTATCTGGGCGGCACCACCGACATTACTCGGATGGTCCCGGTCGGCACGCCGACTGCCGAGCAGAAACGCGACTGCACCCGAGTCCTCAAGGGCGTGATCGCCTTGTCCCGTGCGCAGTTTCCGCGGGGCATTCTCTCGCCGCTGCTCGACGCCATTGCGCGGGCGCCGATCTGGGCCGAAAGCGTGGATTACGGTCATGGCACCGGGCATGGCGTCGGGTACTTCCTCAATGTGCACGAAGGCCCGCAGGTGATTGCCTATCAGGCGGCGGCCGCGCCACAGACCGCGATGCAGCCGGGGATGATTACCTCCATCGAGCCTGGCACTTATCGTCCGGGACGCTGGGGGGTACGTATCGAGAACCTGGTGTTGAACCGCGAGGCGGGCAGCAGCGAATTTGGTCAATTCCTCAGGTTCGAAACCCTGACCCTGTGTCCGATCGACACCCGCTGCCTGGAAACCTCCTTGCTGACCGAGGATGAGCGCGAGTGGTTCAACGGCTATCACGCCGAAGTGCGCCGGCGCCTGAGCCCGTTGCTCGAAGGGCCAGCGCTTGAGTGGTTGCTCACGCGCACTGCTGCCATTTGACTACAGAGTGCGCCTCAGCCCTTGCGGCTGCGGCGCGCTGCGTCAGCTCAATGCTTCGCGGACAAAGTCCAGGCGGTCCTGACCGAAGAACAACTGGTCACCGACAAACAGGCTCGGCGCGCCAAATACTCCTCGCGCAATCGCTTGCTCGGTCTTGTCCTTGAGCGCGGCCTTGACCTCATCGTCGACGGTCAACGCCAGTACCTCCTGCGGGTCGAAGCCGTGCTCGGTGAGGACTGTGGCAACGGTCGCCGGGTCGTTGAGGTTGCGCCCATCGACCCAGAGCGCCCGAAACAGGCAGTCGATAAAGTCGAGGAAACGTTCGGGATGGCGCACCTGCATGCCGGTGACAGCGCGCATCAGCAACAGGGTGTTGATCGGGAAATGCGGATTGAGCGAAAACTCGACGCCGTAGCGTCTGGCGTAGCGATCCAGGTCCAGGAACATGTAGCGCCCCTTGGCTGCAATGGTTGCGGGTGACGCATTGCCAGTCGCCTTGAATACCCCGCCGAGCAACATCGGTTGGTAAATCAGTTGGCTGCCGGTCTGTTCACAGATGCTTGGCAGTTGGGTGTAGGCCAGGTAAGTGGCCGGGCTGCCCAGGTCAAAGAAAAACTCCACGCACTTGCTCATGTTCGATGCACTCTGATTATTGTTGGGAGGCAGTGCTTACCAGCGTTCGCTCCAGGGCCGCAGGTCCAGCTCGAAGGTCCACGCATCGCGCGGCTGGTTGTGCAGGAACCAGTAGTTCTCGGCAATGTGCTCAGGGTCGAGAATCCCGTCTTCGGCCTTGAGTGCGTATTTTTCCGGGAAGCTGTCGCGAATAAAGTCGGTATCGATGGCGCCATCGACCACCACGTGCGCGACGTGGATGTTCAGCGGCCCCAGTTCCCGGGCCATGCTTTGTGCCAGGGCACGAATGCCATGCTTGGCCCCGGCGAATGCAGCAAAACCTGCGGCGCCGCGCAGGCCGGCAGTGGCCCCGGTAAACAGAATCGTGCCGCGTTGGCGGGTGACCATGCGCTTGGCCACTTCGCGGGCATTGAGAAACCCCGAGAAACAGGCCATCTCCCAGATCTTGAAATATTTGCGCGCGGTTTCTTCGAGGATGCTGCAGGGGACATTGGCGCCGATGTTGAAGACCAGCGCTTCAATGGGGCCGATCTGACTCTCGATCTGCTCGACCAGCGCAATGACTTCCTCTTCCTTGCGCGCATCACAGGCAAAGCCGTGGGCTTGGCCGCCATTGGCATTGATCGCGTCAACCAGCGGCTGCAGCTTATCGGCGCTGCGCCGAGTGACGCAGGCAATAAATCCTTCTTCGGCAAAACGTTTGGCAATGGCTCCGCCAGTGGCGTCGCCGGCACCGACAACCAGCACGACTTTGTTGTTATGGGTAGCTGTGGTCATAGTCATCGCTCTTTGGTAAACGGTCGTTAACTAAACGAACGTTATGCTACGATCAGCGCGACGTCAAGACGATGCAATTTTGGGAGCCGCGATGCGTTACTCAGCCAGTCACAAGCTGGAAACCCGGCAGAAACTGCTGGAAAGCAGCTCGGTGTCCGCCAAGCAGGAGGGGTTTGCCACCGTGGGAGTGGATGGCTTGATGAAAGCCATTGGTCTCAGTGGCGGTGCGTTCTACAGTCACTTCTCGTCGAAAGACCAACTCTTTGCCTCTATCGTCGAGCGTGAATTACGCCAGAGTCTTGAGCGCTTGAGTGGCGACGGTGAATTAAGTCGCGTCAGGCTGGAGCGTTGCCTCAAGCACTACTTGAGCATGGCCCATGTCGAACAGCCAGGCGCCGGGTGCGCACTGCCAGCATTGGGCGCCGAAATTGCCCGTGCCGACACTGCGGTGCGCCAGCAGGCCGAGCACTGGATCTGCCGGTTGCACGAGAACTGGGCAGCCATTCTGCAGAGTGACAGCCTGGCGTGGGCGATTCTGTCGCAATGTGTCGGGGCATTGGTGGTGGCGCGAATGCTGGTGAGCCCACAGATCCAGAGCAGCGTGTTGTCATCGAACTACGAAGAGATCACACGCCAGATAGGCGCTCGCTGAACCGCGAGCGCCGATGCTGTTACTTGCAGATGATAATCATGCTGCGGCTGGTATAGCCGGCAGGGTTGAGGCCGAAGGGGTAGTCCCCCGAGTCTTCAACGCTGTCCCCGGACTTGGCGACGACTCTGTAGCCCTTTGGTCCACACGCCTTGACGGCGGTCGCCGTGCATTGGTCCCACGAAGAGGAAAGGCCGGAGCAATTGATATGCAGGCCTTTCTTCCCGCGCTTGACTTCGGTTTTAGAGGTTGCGGCGCATCCTGCGATGGCAAGTACTGCTATAAATACCAAAAATCGTTTCATTCCTTTCCCTATTGCGGTCTCGGGTCTGGCAACCGAGCCTGACAGCCTACGCTTTTGCTTTACGGGGTGTAAGTTCTCTATCCGAACTGTCCATGTCAAATGCCGGATAGCGACTAAACATGGCCTAATTGAAAGAGAAATGCCAGACCTTTGTAGGAATGTTTCTCAATCAGTCGCCACCATAGGTTTGGCTTCACGGCCCATGGTCAAAGTAGCACCCACCGAAGCCAGGATGATGCAACTGATGGCCATCCACTGGGCCACTGACAGGTACTCATTGAGGAACAGCAGGCCGGACATGGCTGCAATGGCAGGCTCAACGCTCATCAGGGTGCCAAAGGTGCGCGCTGGCATTCGGGTCAGGGCGATCATTTCCAGGGTGTAGGGCAGGGCCGTGGACAATACTGCGACGCCCAGTGCGACGGGAATCAGCGATGGCGTGAATAAGGCAGCGCCGGCGTGGGCAACACCGAAGGGTGTGACGAAGATAGCGGCGATCATCACGCCCAGGGCGGCTGTCTGCACGCCATTGTCGGCGCCGGCTTTCTGCCCGAAGAGAATGTACAGCGCCCAGCAGACGCCCGCTGCCAGTGCATAACCGGCCCCCATGAGGTCAATGCTCGCGCTGGCCGCATCAGTGGGGACCAGCAGTAGCAAGCCGACGATGGCCAGGCCAATCCACAGGAAATCGATGGCCTTGCGTGACGCGTAGATTGCTACGGCCAGGGGGCCGGTGAACTCCAGTGCCACGGCAACGCCCAGTGGAACGGTTTGCAGCGACATATAGAAGAGCAGGTTCATGCCACCCAACGCCACGCCGTAGACCGCTACGGTCTGCAGTGAGCGGGCGGTAAGCTTGGCCTTCCAGGGGCGCAACAGGAGGATCATGATCACGCTGGCGAAAATCAGGCGCAGGGTTGTGGTGCCTTGAGCGCCGACCACCGGGAACATGCTCTTGGCCAGGGAGGCGCCGGACTGAATCGACGCCATGGCTATTAATAGCAGGCCAACCGGGAACAGGGTCGAGGTCAGGCTGCGGGATTGCTCATTCATTGCGGGGCGTCTTCCAGGGTAAAAGTCAGGTATGTGTTACATCATGCGTAACTAAGATCAGCTGAGCAATATACTGCGCATTTTTTATCTCGGTTGTGGGGTTGCCTGCCGATTTTCCGTGGAGTGCCGGCTTTTGATAGAAAAACCAAATTAGCAGTTGACGTCAGATTCTATATGTCTATAATTCGCCCCACTTCCGGCGCAGTCGAAACGGAAAACTCCTTGGTAAACAATGAGTTACGCAGTTTTCGGCAGCGGGTTGCTTCAGTTCATCGAAGCACGAAAGGAGTTGAAAAAGAGGTGTTGACAGCAGCGTGTAACGCTGTAGAATTCGCCTCCCGCTACCGAGTGATCGGAAGCGCAAGTGGTTGAAGTTGTTGAGGAAATCTTCAAAAGCTTCTGAAAAATACCACTTGACAGCAAATGAGGCTGCTGTAGAATGCGCGCCTCGGTTGAGACGAAAGATCTTAACCAACCGCTCTTTAACAACTGAATCAAGCAATTCGTGTGGGTGCTTGTGCTGTCAGACTGATAGTCAA